>NZ_JAMFRV010000004.1 GCF_026224925.1 Pseudomonas sp.
GAGGAAGCCGAAGAAACCCGGCCCCATCATTACGTCCACGGGAATGGGCACGGCGGGAAGGCTCAGACGGCTGCCAATGGCCTCCGCGATCTCGCGGTACGGGATAGACCCTTCGGCAACCGCATGCCAGGATCTGCCAGCGGGACCCTTCTCCAGCGCCAGGCGGAACAGGGTAGCGAGGTCGCGGGCATGCACTGCCGCCCACCGGTTGGAGCCGTCGCCGGGGAAGCCAACGACGCCCTTTTCCTTTGCTTGCCCGATTAGGACCTGAAGGAAACCGGCCTTGTCGGTTGAGCTGTGCATGATTTCAGAAATGCGCACGACCGAAGACCGCACGCCCCGCTCTGCCAGACCGATTACGGTCGTTTCGACGATGTTACGAACCCGCAGGGAGCCCTTATATTGATCGCCAGCCGGAGAAAGAGCCGGATCCTCCTCGGTCGCCGGTCGGCTCTGGAGCGGCCCAGGAACCGGCCAACCCGCGTTAGTCGGCGAACCGATGCTTCCCGACACGACCAGCGGCTTTCCCGTTCCAGCCAGTGCATCACCGTATGCGAGCATGATCTGGACCTCCGCTGCGGCAACAGCGTCGATCCCGCCGACAGGAAGCAGGTCTTGTCTGTGCGCGACGTGGATCACGCCGTCGGCGGCTGCAGCCGCCTCCTTGAGCCCGTCGAGATCATCGAGATCACCGCGACGCACCTTTGCGCCGAGCGCAGTGAGCGCCTCCGCCGCACTGTCCGACCGGGCCAAAGCGGTGACCTCGTGGCCGGCGGCGATGAGGTCGGAGATGATGTACGGACCGGAATGGCCGGTCCCGCCAGTAACGAATACGTGCATGTTGGTGCTCCTAGTAAGTGATGTGATGCGAGAAGTTCTGCGAGTGCACTCAGCCGAGAAGGCTGACGCCGATTGAGAATTTGGTGTGCTTGACGGAGTGGGTCATGAGACCCAGCGACAGCAAGCAGACGTGCTCCAGCGTCCACGCCATGGACAGTAATCCAACGTCAAACGGCCGCAGCCCGAGACCTTCGACGAACGCCGAGACACGTCCCTTTGCCGACGCGTCGTCCCCGGCGATGCACTGCGCAGAATGTCGTCGATGCGGTCGCGTTCTGGATACGAGATAAACAGCCCACGGTGGGTGCGGTAAATCTTCGAGAATTCCTGACACGCTTGGCCGACCGTTGGCGTGTAGATGATCGGCAGCATTTCATCAAGGTGCGAGTCGAGCAGGCGGAAGAACAACGTTTCGTTGTTGTCCTGGATCGAACGCAGGTAGATGTGCTTGTCGAGGTCGCTAGCGCATTGGTTGTATTGGCTAAAGACCCGTGCGACTTGCTCTTCGATCGTTTCCACGTTTTGTGGCAGCAGACCGATCAGGTTGAACTCAACGCGCTCTTGCGGGGTGAAGGCGCTGCCTTTGTTCAGCAGCGGCATCTCCAGCAGCGAAGGGCCGGCGTAGGAAATGTATAAAGGACGCGAGGATTTGCTCATTTTCAGTGTTCGCCTTTTTTCGTTTACTCTGAAATTTCTTGGTGAAACCGAGGCGGGCAGCCGGAACTTGTAGGGTGCAGATCGACAGTTCTCTATTCAAACCCGACTCAGCGAAAATCGTATGACGATATCGCGCTGCTATCTTACTCGCGCTGGGGCGCAATGCGCACATCCGGCAATACTTTCACACAGCTTGAATTACACTCCCCATCTCCACCCCTCCTTAGATCACTGTCCATGTCTGAAGACTTCGAAGTCCCGAGCCCGCACGAACACCATTTGGAACACGCAACAGAGCATGCTCAGGCACGCGGGGATAATTTCGCCGGGAAGATCGCGGTGATGACGGCGATTATGGCGACGATCGGCGCCCTGCTCAGCTATCAGGCCGGGTCGACCGAAAGCGAAGCGGCTATGGACAAGAACAACGCCGCGATCAAAAAAACCGAAGCCTCGAATGTATGGAATTATTATCAGGCCAAATCCAGCCGACAAAATCTGTCGGAATTAGCGACCCATATCCCAGGCGTCGACGCTGCGCATTACACCGCCGAGGCCGAGCGCTACAAAACTGAAAAAGAAGTCGTCCGCAAAAAGGCCGAGCACCTCGAAGAAGAGGTGACCGCCTGGGATGAGAAGTCTGAAGTCGCGCTGCACCAGCATCATCGCTGGGCGCAAGCCATGACGGCGATTCAGATCGGCATTTCGCTGGCAGCAATCACCTTGCTGACGCGCAAAGAGTGGTTGAAGAAGGTTTCGTATGGCGCGGCTGGGGCTGCCGTGGTGCTGGGGACGTTGGCCTGGTTTCACATCTAACCAAAAGCCCCTGATGCCCTTTAGGTCATCAGGGGGCTAACTGAGGCTAGTGACCTGTTCGCACTACAAAATTTGCATCCGTAGCAGTGTCCCGTGGCGCATTGGAATCTATTGTTTCCAAGTCCACACCCGTTGCGTCTGGCAGGCAGAGCGCTGCGGCAAAGCCGATGGCATAAGACCCAATGGCGAATGATCCCATGGCAATACCCAGGTCCATGTGGCCGGAGGCGAAACCCACCGCTGCCGGCATGATCGAGCCGAATCCACGTCCGAAACTGGTGCAGAAACCGGCACCGTTTGCGCGGATCCGCGTCGGGTACAGCTCTGAGAACGCCAACGGCAGGCCTGACGCCAAACCGCCCTGAAACGCGCCCAACAGCAGACCAAGACCGAGAAGGATCGTCATATCGATGTGGGCGAACATGTAGATCGAGACGACGATTGCCTGGGAAACGAGGAACAGCATGAAGGTTTTGCCACGGCCGATCTTGTCGCTGATCAACCCGTAAATGAACGGCCCCAACAGTGAACCGACAATGTTTACCGCCAGATAACCGGAGGTCGAAGCGATGGGCAGACCGAGGCTCAACCGCATGTAGGTCGGCAGCCAGGTGATCATGATGTAAGCGCCACCGAAAATCCCACTGGCCAATATCGTACTGATCAGCGTCACCCGGCGATGTTCTGCAGTGAAGATGCTGCGAACGTCGATTTTGCGCGATTGATTGCTGAGTTTGTTGAACGCGTCGGACTCAGGCACCAAGCGACGGATGAACCAGACCAACAGCGCGGGCAGCAGTCCAATGGCGAAGAACGCCCGCCACGCGATGTCTTCAGGCAGGAAGTAGAAGACCACCGGCATGGCCGCGAGTGAAATGGCGTAACCCACCGCATAACCGCTTTGCACCGATGCCGCCACCCGACCGCGCAAGGCCGGTTTGATCGCTTCGCTGATCAAGACTGCGCCAACCACGGCTTCGCCACCGTAGCCAATGCCCTGCAAAAAGCGCACAGGTAAAAATGCCCAGAAACTGCTGCAAAATGCCGCCATAAAGGTGAAGGTCGCAACCCATAACACCGTGCCTTGCATGACCTTGATCCGGCCATAGCGGTCGGCCAGCATCCCGGCGCCCCAGCCACCGACTGCGCTGCCGATCAGCGCTACCGAGCCGAGCATGCCCGCATCGGATTTGCTCAGGCTCAGCACCGTCAACAACACGGGCATCATCAAGGCGTAAATCGTCGAGTCCATGGAGTCGAGGGTAAAGCCACCGAAGCAGGCCCAATAGGTACGCCGCTCTTTCGGTGTCAAATCCGAATACCAGCCTAATCGCATACATCACCTGTTTTGTTTTTATAGGGTATGAATCTTCAGTTCATCCTAACGTTTACAGGCGATTCGTTCGGCTCGAAAAACTTAACGACGTATCGCTTTTATTTATAGGGGTTACTTTCCGCCCCATACCGAACTCGGTATGCAAACCTGTCCATCAAATAACAGCCTTGAGGTTCGTAGCAGCCCACAACCGGCCACCGAGCCGTTGCTCAGGGTCAATGCCACCGTGAACTCGCCCATGGGATGCTCTACCGACAAATGAATAGGCTCATCCACCGGCAGTTGCGCCAATCCATGAGCGACTGACCCCTTAATCAGGCAGGCAGAGGCGACACTCACGGCAGCAAAGACGCCGATGGAGGGATGGCAGCGGTGAGGAATATACGTGCGGCTGCAAATAGCGCCGCCCGCAACCGGTGGCGCGATCAGGCACATCTTGGGCACGGTGCGATGAGTAACGTCACCCAGATTCATCAACAGCCCAGCCTGCAAGCGAATGGATTCTATGGCGGCCTTGAGCGGTTCGTCCGCCTCCATCTGCTCGGGGCTTTCATAGCCGGTACGGCCCACGTCAGCCGCTCGAATCAGAACCACCGGCATGCCGTTGTCGATGCAGGTGACGTACACGCCGTCGAAGCGATCCAGTGCATGCCCGGTGGGCAATAAGGCGCCGCAGCTAGAGCCGGCAATGTCGTCGAACTCCACGACAATAGGCGCTGCAGTGCCGGGCACGCCGTCGATCCGCGCCTGGCCGTCGTAACGCACTTCGCCGCCGGGCGTCTGAACCACAGCGGTGGCGGTTTGCCCGGTGTTTTCCATGAAGATTCGGACACGGGTGACTTCGCCGGTCGCGATAACCAGCCCACGCTCCAAGGCGAAAGGCCCCACGCCTGCAAGAATATTGCCGCAGTTCTGGCCGTAGTCGACCCGAGGCTGAAACACGTCAACCTGGGCGAACAAATAATCGACGTCGACGTTCGCACGCGCCGAACGACCGATGATAGCGACCTTGCTGGTCAGGCTGTCGGCGCCGCCCACGCCATCGATTTGCCGCGCATCGGGCGACCCCATCGCCGCCAACAAAACCTTATCGCGCAGGCGTTGTTCTATGGGCAAATCTTCCCTGAGAAAATACGCACCTTTGGAGGTACCACCGCGCATCATCAGACAAGGAATGCGGGTCTGGGCCATGTTCACTCTTCCAGTTGATCGGGACTTTCAAGGTATATCAGGCCCTTCTCCTCTAGGCGAGGACGCATGTTGTAGATGTCCAGACCCAACTCACCATTGGCCAGGCGCAAACGCTTTTGCTCTTCCAGTTCGGCACGTTTGCGGGCGCTGGCGATCACCGCCGGTAGCTCTTGGCGACGTACGATTACAACACCGTCGTCGTCAGCCAACACCACGTCGCCAGGATTGACCAGTTGCCCGGCGCAGACCACTGGAATGTTGACCGAGCCCAACGTCTCCTTAATGGTGCCTTGGGCGTGCACAGCTTTGGACCACACCGAGAAACCCATCTCGCGCAGGGTCTTGGTGTCGCGAACCCCGGCCTCAAGCACCAAGCCTCGAACACCACGGGCCTGCAATGAAGTGGCAAGCAGGTCGCCGAAATAGCCATCGGTGCATGGCGAACTTGGCGCAACCACCAGAATGTCGCCGGGCTGGCATTGCTCGACGGCAACGTGAAACATCCAATTATCGCCCGGCGCAACCAACACGGTGATCGCGGAGCCGCTGATGCAGACGTCTTGCTGAATAGGACGAATGAACGGCGCCAGCAGTCCCTTGCGGCCCTGTGCTTCATGGACAGTGGCAACGCCGTAGCGCTGCAGTTCGTCGATCAGGTCCTTGTCGGCCCGAGGAATATTGCGCACCACCACACCGGTTCTTCCTACAGCACTCATGCCAGATTCTCCGTCACACGCGGGAAGATGCTCTGATAACCCTCGGCGTAAATTATGTCTTTACTGGCGGTAATGCCGATATTGCGTTTGGCTTGCACGCCGCGCTGCTGGGCGACGCGTGTGTAGTATTCCCACAGATGTTCTTGCCCAGCCATGCACTGAATGGCGGCGTACTTCTTGTCCCAGACATCTGTGATGTTCAGCAACACGTCAGGTTTCCAGTCGCATTGTTCAGGCTGATGGGGTTCGAAGCTATAGACCGGCGGTGCGCCAACGATTTTCTCACCCGGTTTGTAGCCTTCAGCCTGAGCGATAATTCGCGCTTCCTGAGTCAGGTGCATCGCCAGCGGGTGGTCGTAGTTGTAGGGGTCTTTGAGGGAGTGGCTGAGGACGAATTCCGGTTGAATACGGCGGAATACATCGGCCAGACGAAACAAGGTTTCCTTGTCTGCACGCATCGGGTAATCGCCGATATCAAAAAACTCGATGGTCGCGCCGAGGATATCAGCGGCGGCTTGAGCCTCTTCTCGGCGGGCGGCTTTGACCTTGTCTTCGGACATTTCACCCTTGCGCCAAAGCTTCGCCGACTCGCCCCGTTCGCCAAATGAAAGGCAGACAATATGCACGGCATAACCCTGGCTGGCGTGCAAAGCGATTGATCCGCCGGCGCGCCAAACGAAGTCGGCGGAGTGGGCACTCACCACGAGGGCGGTTTTTGCGACAGTGGTAGTCATTTGGATTGGACTCGCTCTTTTATTTACCCTCGATGCTGGCATGGATGCCCATGAGCGAGTAATGCGTTCAATTGCTGCTGGTATACTTTTTATTTATGGGCGCCTAATGAACCGCCGTCAGCCTGAGAGAGGTTCAATGTCATCGTCTGAATTACCGCACTTAATGCAAATCCGCGCCTTCGTTCGGGTGGCCGAGCACGGCAGCGTCTCGAAAGCATCCGAGGTGTTGCTGCGCGCGCAATCGGTGGTCACCCGTTCTATTCGCGACCTTGAACTGCGCTTGAATAACCCACTGTTCGAACGCCACGCCAGCGGCATGTTGCTGACCCCATACGGCAAATGCATCCTGGCCAGAGCCCGGCGCATTCTGGTCGAACTGGAGAGCATTCCTGCCCTTCTCGGGCACCCATCGCATCCTTTCCATGAGCCGTTATATTTGCACAACACCCGCCGCCTAGAAGTCTTCGTAAAGCTCTGCGAAACCCAACACATGCAAACCGTGGCCAACGCCTTCCACCTGACTCAACCTGCCATCAGCGCCGCGCTGAAGGTACTTGAGGGGGGCACCCACACAGCACTGTTCGAGCGCACCGCCCGCGGACTGATCCCGACCCGCGCCAGCAACGACATCCTTTATCCGATCCGTCGAGCGCTTAATGAAATGCGCCATCTGGATGCCGATATCGCTGCACTCAAGGGATCGTTGCAAGGCATCGTCCGAGTCGGCGCGTTGCCACTGGGGCGCACACGAATTTTGCCGGAAGCGATTGTGCGATTACTGGCAGAGCATCCCGGCGTGCAAGTCTCGACCAACGAAAGCCCGTTCAACCTGCTGGCACTGGAGCTGCGCGCCGGCGACCTTGACTTTGTGTTCGGCGCCTTACGCTCCGCCGACTACGCCAGCGACCTGCATGGCGAAGAATTGTTGACCGAAGAGATGGTGATTCTGGTACGACGCGGCCATCCGCTGTTAGGCCGAGAAGTCACAACCCAAGACCTCATAGAAGCCCACTGGATTCTGCCCCGCGCCAACAGCCCTGCGCGAATGGTGTTGGACGCGCACTTCAATCAACTGGGCAATCAGGCGCTGGTGCCGATGGTCGAGACCGGAGACTTGGCAATTATTCGCGGCTTACTGATGCGCTCGGACATGCTGGCCGTGGTGTCTGAACATCAGTTGGAGCATGAGATTGCTTCAGGTGAGTTTCAGCAATTACCTGTGCGGCTGGGCGATACGGCGAGGCCGATTGGTTTGATTTATCGGAGTAATGGGCTGCATTCGCCGATGGCCGAGGCATTGATTGAATGTGTTAGGGCGGTTGTGGCCAAGGTCGACGGGTGAAACATTTCAGCTAGTTATGCAGTGGCCGTTTAGAATCTGAATGGCACCATCAGCTTTTTCACTCAAGACCCAAAGGCGCTCGGCCAGCTCAGAATCATCCGCTCATGGACGCACACCAAAATCCTCGGTGGAATCAGCTGCCACGGCGTTGGCGATATCCACATCTTCGCAATACACGCCACCATTGCCGTTCAACGTGCCACCAGATTTGGTACAACGACGACCGTAGTCAAACGGGCAATTCGGCGCTGCCGGAAAACCGCGCACGCAGCAACACCATGTACGCCTGTTCCGAGGTCTCGCGGCGAGCGGCGACCAGGGGTTTGATGTCGTCGGTGGCCACGTAGCGCAACTGATCGGTGCCATCGGTGGCGGCCTGGTAAATCACTTCGGCGACATCCTCCTCCGTGGCCAGCCGCGCCTGACGCAAGCCGGCGAAATACGCCAGCGTCTCGTCCACAAAGCCGTCGTAGTCGGCAATCGTCTCGCCGGGGGCGGACTCGGCACCGCTGCGCTTGCCAAAATCGGTGCTGATCACCCCGCCCGGCTCGATAATCTTGACACTGATGTTCTGCGAGGCCAGTTCGAAGGACAACGCCTCTGAAAAGCCTTCCAACGCGAATTTACTGGCGCAGTACAGCGAAATCATCGGCAAAGTGAACACCCCGGCACCGGAGCTAACGTTGATGATCTGGCCGCTCTGGTGGCTGCGAAAGTGCGGCAGGATCGCCCGCGTTACGTCCATCACGCCGAACACGTTGACGTTGAACTGCTCGAGAACTTTCTCGCGGCGGGTGGCTTCGAACAGACCGAACAAACCGAAGCCGGCGTTGTTGATCAGCGTATCGATGCGCCCGAAACGCTCGATACCGGCAGCAATGGCAGTCTCGATACTGGCGAGGTCTTCGACGTCCAGACGGGTCACCAACACGTTGCTCAGCGTGGCCAGTTCATCGGCGACTTCCGGGCGGCGCATCGTCGCGACTACGTTCCAGCCGGCGCTGGCAAACAAGCGGGCGGTGGTTTTGCCAAAGCCGGTGGAGCAACCGGTGATCAATACGGTTTTTGTCATGATAGGTACCTGTCAGGTAGGGCGATGCAAATCAGCCGTTACGATAGGCTTCACAATTTGTTGCGACTAGCCGGATAATCACGCATGACTTCATGCAGGATTTAGCACAATGCATCGCGCCGGAATGTTCGAACTCAACGCGGTCGTCGCCGTCGCCACTCATCGCAGCTTCCGCGCGGCCGCCGCGGAACTGGGCATTTCCCCTTCTGCGCTGAGCCATGCCATCGCGGCGCTGGAGCAAAAAATGGCGGTGCGGCTGTTTCATCGCACCACTCGCAGCGTCGCCCTGACCGAAACCGGCGAACGCTTCCTGGCGCGGATTCGTCCGGCGTTGCGGGAGATTTCAGAGGCGATGGACCTGGTCAACGATTTCCGCGATACACCCAGCGGAACCCTGCGAATCAACACCTCGGAAGACGCGGCAAAGATGATCCTGACGCCGCTGGTGCTAGAGTTTCTCAAGCGCTATCCGCAGATGCGTGTGGACCTGGTCAGCGAAGGACGGCTGGTGGACATCATCGCTGAGGGTTTCGACGCCGGGATCCGCCTCGCCGAAAGCGTGCCCCGGGACATGATTGCTGTGCCCTGCACTTCGGAACTTCGATTTGTGGTGGTGGGTGCGCCGTCTTATCTGCACGGTCGGGAACACCCGCTGGTACCGGCCGACCTTACCCGACATCAGTGCATTCGCGGGCGCTTGCCCAGCGGTGCACCGCTTCGTTGGGAATTCGCGAAACGCGGGGAAAGCGTGGTAATTGAGGTCGATGGCGTGCTGGGTGTCGGTGGCTCGTCACTGACATTGGAAGCGGCGCTTAGCGGTATTGGTTTAGCGTACGTCAGTGAGCGGGCTGCCCGAGAACATCTCATCGGCGGCCGACTGATTGCTCTGCTGGAAGACTGGACTCCGCCCTTTCCTGGATTGTGTCTTTATTATTCAGGGCATCGGCATGTGCCGGCGGGGTTAAGGGCGTTTGTTGATCTGATCAAAGAGGTCGGTGTCTGACGTTTGTTCAGCTACATAGGGGCGTAAAACAGCGCACTACTCTCCTCCCCCGCCAAAACGTGCCGCTCCCATATAGGAAGCCCTGCGAACCGGCCGCGAGGAAGTCGATCAGGCATCGAGTCTTTTGCGGCAATTGTTGGCTGTGCGGGAACAGTAGGGATATCGAACCGTGGGTGAGCGGCCGGCTGGGCATCAGCACTTCAAGCTTTCCCGCGGCAACCGCATCGCCGATGAGGTAGGTATGCAGAAGACCGACACCGCCACCTGCAATAGCCGCTTCACGCAACGAAAAACTGCTGTCGAGCGCCCAAGATAACGGGCGCTCTTCTTCCACATAGTAATAATGGCTTGCTCGCTCCATTGGATCTAAGCAGTGTCCGTTTTCAACGGTTCCACCTGCACATCACTAACACCGTTAGCCTCCACCATTTTTTTGATGGTATGAGAGAGCATGACGTATCCTTCTGAATTACAATAGCGAAGCCCGAGACGATCGGCTAAGTGTTTCCATACATCCGCGTCATGCCAATCATTTGCAAAGACATAAAAAACATTCATCTGTCCGCGATACAAATATCCAACTTCATACTTACTAGCAGTAGTCATAGCTTCACTTTCTACGGTGCTATGATGTTCTAAGAGTCACTAAACATTTTAAATAGACTAAGTCTTTTTCACTTTGAAACGACTCAACCCGTGTTGCATCAGCGATGCCCGCTCCGAAAAATCTTTCGCCGCCACCGCACACTCGTGCGAATTAGACTGGTTTTGCTGAGTCACTTCATCGATCTGCTCAAGACCGATACTCGCCTGCTGCAAGCCTGAAGCCTGCTCGCTGGAAGCTTGGCAAATCAGCGAAACCAGGATGGACACGGCGCTGGTTCCGCTGACGATGTTCTTAAGTGACTCGGCGGTTCGGCCCGCTATGATCATGCCGCGTTCTGTCTTGGTTGAAAAGTCGGCGATCAACGCTGCCGTCTGCTGGGCTGCCTCAGCACTGCGGGCTGCCAAGCTGCGCACTTCATCAGCTACAACGGCAAAACCGCGCCCAAGCTCGCCGGCTCTCGCTGCCTCGATCGCTGCGTTCAATGCCAACAAATTGGTCTGCGCAGCAATATTATCGATCGTGGTAATAATCGCTGTAATGTCTTTGCCCGAATTGTTGATTTCGGCCATGGCGGCAATAAGCTCACTCATCAACTTGTCGCTTTCGCCAGCGTCGGTCCGTGAACCCTGGGATTGCTCGTCGGCTTTTTTGGCATTGGCGGCGTTATCAGTGGTTTGGGCGGCCATCTGCGTCATCACCGCGCTGATCTCAGTGATGGATGACGCAGAATTGGACGCACCGTCTGACAACGACTGACTCAAATCGGTGACTTGCGCCGAGATACCGGTAATCTGGGTGGCGCTGACCTGCACTTCGGAAATCAGGTTGTTTAGGTTGCTGACCATCTTCTCCAGTGCCTTGCCAAGGTATCGTGGGGCGAAGACAACTTGACCTCTAGATCCAGATCGCCTTCGGAGATGCGCTCGGCTACCCTTACTTGGCGCTGTAGGCTTTCAGACATTTCGTTTAGGGCGAATGACAACTGCCCTACTTCGTCCTCAGATTGCTGAACTAAGCGGCGAAAGAAATCCCCCGGGCTTATGTTTGCTGCAAGTGCGGCGGCCTCACGAATCGGACCCACGATTTTCGCTGCGGCAAACCACAGTGCTGCCAAGGCCAACAGCGAAATGGCCAACCCCGTCGACACTTGCCAAACGCTACTGCTGATACTGCGCGCCTGTAGCTCACGCTCGAGGGCAATCGCCTGACTCATGACCACCGCCTTCGGCAGGCGAATTAATACCGCCCAAGGCTTACCAGTGCGCCCGAGCTGAATCGGCATCAGTACTTCAATATTCTGAGTTTGCTGGTTAAGCAGGCCGTCACCATGACCACTCTGGATATCGGCCAAAACCCTTTCCCAGGAATCAGGCAATAACGCCTTGATGGACTGACCAATCAGGTCGGTCCGCTGACTTTTTTGGCTGCCATCCGAAAGGACCCGCAAAGCATTGGCGCTTTCCGTGGCAACGCAACCCGCCAACATATAGAGCACTCAAGGGGACGACCCGAGCGAAAGTAGCTTCAGTCCAGTTCGCAAATAACATCTTGCTGGCTCCGCAGCAGTCGTATTACCAAGGCATAAACCGGGGAAACATAATACTCGACACATACGAAAGTCTTAATTTGTATATTCAAAGGTGGTGGTTTTGCAATGAGGCGTTGACGCAATTGATGCGCCAGGATTATACCGTTTCAAAATCCAATAAATCTTTGCGTTTTTATCATGCTTGCACCCAATACCGGGGGCTGTGAGCGTTGATAATCTGAGCAAATGAATATGCAGGGCACACATGTACCAGACCTTTAAGCGCGCACTCCTCTGCTCTGTCTGCGTTTGCGCATCGGCGATGGTGCACGCGCAAGAAACAGAACTTGCGCCAATTTACATCATCGGTAGTTCCCCAGTAGCTGGCGATGCCATTGATCGGGACAAAGTTTCGACAGACACTCAATCATTGATCTCTGATGACTTTGATCGCAATAAATCAGCTTCGGTGCTGGATACGTTGTCTCAGCAGACACCTGGCATGGTGATCTCCGATGTACAGGGCAACCCTTTTTCGCAGGACATCAACTTGCGCGGCTTCACTGCATCTCCCGTGCAAGGAACAGCGCAGGGACTGGCCGTTTATCTCAATGGCGTCCGGGTCAACGAAGCCTTTGGCGATACCGTCAATTTTGATCTGGTGCCAACAGTGGCTATCAACCACGCCGACGTGTGGACCAGCAATCCGATCTTCGGACTTAACGCCCTCGGCGGGGCGATCAATCTGGAACTGAAAAACGGGTTCACCTATGACGGCCTGGAAGCGGAAGTCACGGGAGGTTCATTCGGAAGAATCGGCAACTCTCTCCAATACGGTGGTCAAAAAGACAACTGGGCGCTCTACACATCCGCTGAAGAAATCCATGAAGACGGCTGGCGTGATCATTCCTCGTCTACCATCAAGCGGTTCTACACCGACCTTGGATACAAAGACGACAATAGTGAGTTCCATCTGAGCCTATCGGGCGCAGCGAATACGCTCGGTGTTATTGGCCCGACCCCCGTCGAAGAGTTGTCCCGAAAATACTCCAGTATCTACACGTTCCCCCAGACAACAGACAATAATATGTTGATGGTCGGCCTTAACGGCAAGGTATCTATCAATGACAACTGGGCGGTACAAAGTAATATCTATGTGCGTCATTTCGACCAGGAACATGTCGATGGCAACACCTCTGATGTAACGGCCTGTGCGGCGGATTCAACGCTGTTGTGCCTTGGCACTGCGATCACTCAGAACGCGTCGACTGGAGCAAATCTATCATCAAGCTTGTTGCCTGCCACTGGATTGAACCAAGGGATCGCCGGATCGATAGACCGGACTCACGTCAACTCCAACACCGTCGGTGGCTCTCTCCAGACCACTTATGATGGATTGCTCCTGGACCTGAACAATCACTTCGCAGCCGGTGGCAGCATCGACTATTCCAGTTTGTCGTTTTCTGGAAGCAATGAACTCGGCACAATACCGGACACAACGATAGATCCTTACGTCGCCGGTACCGGAATCACTTACGAGACAACCGACGGATTGATTCAACCCGTTAGGCTGAGAGCGAAGAACACCTATCAGGGGCTATTTGCCTCCGATACGCTCGATATAACAGATCGTTTGTCGGCAACTGTCGGCGCGCGGCTGAATATCGCTCAGATCAATTTGAATGACGCACTCGGGACCTCGCCCGGGCTCACCGGTGACCACCACTACTCGCGCTTGAACCCGCTCACAGGTCTGACGTACAAGCTGACGCCAGACCTGACGGTCTACGGCGGTTACTCGGAAGCCAACCGTGCCCCCACTCCGCTTGAGCTTGGCTGTGCCGATCCGGCGAAACCCTGCCTGCTTGAAGGCTTTCTGGTGTCAGACCCGAGCCTGAAGCAGGTCGTCTCAAAAACATACGAGGTGGGTCTTCGCGGACACAGTACGGTAGCCACCGATTCGACGATTGACTGGAAGCTCGGCGCATTCCGCACTAATAACACTGATGACATCGTCAGTCAGCCAAGCAGTTTGGTCCCGGGCTATGGCTACTATCTGAATGCGGGCAAAACCCGTCGACAGGGTGTCGATGCCTACTTCCAGTACCGAACTACCGACTGGTCGGCCTACACAACACTGGCCTACGTCGATGCAACCTACCAATCCAAACTAACCCTGACATCGGCCAATAATCCTGATGCCGATGCAAACGGCAATATTTTTGTCACCCCCGGCAACAAGATCCCCGGTATTTCGCCCCTACAGTTCAAGTTAGGCGGTGATTATAAGATGACGTCTACATGGACCCTGGGTGGAGACATGATCGCCAACAGTAGCCAGTATTATGCTGGCGACGATTCAAACCAGAATGCCAAGTTGGGCGGGTATACAGTTTTCAATGTCCACAGCGCCTACCAGATTACCGAGAACATCAGGCTATTTGCCAAACTTGATAACGCCCTTAATCGGCAATATGCAACCTATGGTGGATTCGCTGCCGTTGGCGACATCCCCTCGCTTGGGCTTTCAAACCCCCAATCAACCACCCCAGCGGCGCCTCGGGCGATGTATGCCGGGTTCAACGTCAAGTTTTGAGGAAGGGTATCTAAAATCTGGGCGCGGTGTCCGAGCTAATGATGGCCTCAGCCGTTTTATCCCACTTGAACGGCTTGGCTGAGTGCTCGTTGTAAGCCTCGACAAACTGGCGGATAACTACTTCAACCTACCGTCACTAATGACCGTCATGCTGCGCCACACACGCCAGAAAAGTCCTGCAAGTGTCGGCGAACACTCTGGCATAAAAGGTCGATTGCAAACTTGACTCCGCGAATTACGAGTGGCCATCTTTGCCACTCGCCCCGGAGTGCCCCGCCTCCCGCATCAGCCAGAAACAGATACCACCAATTGGCCCTCTCTCAGCTCCAACCGCCTGTCACGCGTCAGCTGCTTGATTCTTTCTTCCAGCAGCGCTGCCACCTTGGCCGTGGCGCGGCCAAAGCCAAGCAGTCTCAGGGCGCCAGAGATGGCGTCCTCATGGCTCATGGAGAAGCCTGAGATAATGATTTCTATCAGGGCCTGGTCAATCTCTTCCGGGGCGACCCACTCCAGCTTGCGCTCGGCGGATTCCCAGTGCGCCCGGCTGCGGATGATAACGGAGCGACTCTCGACCGGGTGAAGAAATTCGCCCCTACGCAGGAAATGCCTCTGTTTGATGCCCAGGCCAATGGCGTGTTCCACGGCGGCGATGATTCGCGAGCCTTGGCGGGTCACACCGAAAGCGTCCATCAGCCGTCGGGTGACTTCCACTGAATGCACCGGTGATTCGACGTCGACCACAGTACGAATCATGCGCAGCAGGTGCTCAGTCTGTTGTTGATGCAGTTCCACTTGGGTGGTCACGGCAGAAAGCAGCGCTTTTTCGTATGGCTGGCTGGCGACCGGTTCGGCTTCGGCAACGGCTTCGTCGCGGAGAATTTCATGCGCGGGCTCCATCAGAACTTCTCTGACCGAGATGTGCCGGCGGTTGGCGATACGTTCGCGGGCCGCCTCGATTGCCGCCACCGTGCGGATGATTTCTTGCTGAGGATTGCGGAACCAGTCGGTGCTCCAGATCCGATGGAAGTTCCAACCCAAGCCTTCAAGCACACCCTGGCGCAGCCGGTCGCGATCACGCGCAGAGCGCGAGCTGTGATAGGCAGCGCCATCGCATTCGACGGCTAACACGTAGCGACCGGGGAACTCCGGGTCTCTCACGGCGAGGTCAATGAAGTAACCGGCAGTGCCGACTTGCGGCTCTATCTGGTAGTCAAGATCGCGCAAGGCGCGGATGACCTCGTCCTCAAAGGGCGAGTCCGTGGCCTTGCCGGTCTCTTCGGCGACTTCCAGCTCGCCTGTTTCCGCGTACTTGAGGAAGTTCTTCAAGGCCCGTACGCCGTGTTTGGCACTAGCATCGATGTCCAGTTCATCGCCACGGAAGTTACAGAACACTCGCATCGCCAACTTGGCCCGCGTGATCAGAACGTTGAGCCGGCGATGCCCGCCGTCTTTATTGAGCGGGCCGAATTCACGGGCGATACGACCGGATTCATTGCGGCCATAACCGATGCTGATGAAGATTACGTCGCGCTCATCGCCCTGAATGTTTTCAAGGTTTTTGACGAAAAACGGCTCGCTGCCCTGTTCAGTGAAAAACACTTCGGCCTGAGGTGTTTTTCGCCGCAACAGCTCAACCTCAACGTTGATCAGATCACGCTGCGGCACGCTGAACGCGGCCACCCCCAAGGACAGTTCCGGCGTCTCTAGCGCGTGTTTCATCACCGCTTGGGCGACTGCTTTAGCCTCGTCCTTGTTGGTTCGTGTGCGACCACGGTCATACAGTGCCTGCGGCAGGTAATCGAAGCTCACGCCCTTGGCGTGCGGGTGCTGGCCAGCAGAGGGAAATACCACCAACTTGCTGTCGTAGAACTCCACGTTGGAGACGGCGATGAGTGATTCGTGCCGGCTGCGGTAGTGCCAGCGCAGGTAACGCTCTTGGCTACCCGCCGCCTTGAACAGGCTGAGGATGCTTTCGATGTCGGCGGTGGTTTCGTTGTCGTCATCAGCGACGATGTCGCGGCTGAACAAATCGCTAGGCGGCATCTGCCGGGTGTCACCAACCACCACCACTTGCTTGCCGCGCAAAATCGCGCCAAACGCATCGACGGCCTTGACCTGAGAAGCTTCGTCGAACACCACCACGTCGAACGCCAGCTTGCCTGGGGGCAAGAAGTTGGCGATGGACATGGGGCTCATCATAAACACCGGCTTGATTTGCTGAATCGCCCGCCCAGCCTTGTCGATCAACTGGCGAATTGGAATGTGCCGGCGCTTCTTGTTCAGCTCTGCGCGCAAAACGGCCATTTCACCCGGCTGGTTCACATTGGGCATGTGCTCCCACACCTGC
>NZ_JAMFRV010000092.1 GCF_026224925.1 Pseudomonas sp.
GGGGGGGGGTCTTGGGTTGGGTGGGACGGCGTAGGGGCTGATGGTGGTTAGGCGAGGAGGGCTACCCGGATTTGGATCGCCGTGCCAGTTTCTTCGTTTCTACAGGTCGGTAGAGAGTCGTACTTCCTGCTATATGGTGCTGCGAGGGAGACACACGCTGTCTATATGGCACGTAGGTTTCATGGCGTTTTTCGGGGCACTCAATAGCTTTTATCTTTGCAAATGCTAATGAGTTCCTCTTGCGCAGATACCGGCGGCTGCCAAGCTCTGCACTACGTAAGGTCCCGCAGTTACGCGCTAAAACTTCAACTTAGATGTTGACTGTAGGCGGAACTCCTCGTGTAGGGGATTCGAGACGCTATTGAAATTCCGCAAACGTTGTTGGCCAATATATTCTATTTGAGTTGCGGTTCATTATTGTTCAGCGCGGCCTTGTTGATTATCTTGAGCTCCATAGTTGTATTTTTATCAAAAAGATAGGCTTTGGGGGGCACGAAGCTGGTGGTAGTTCCCTGTCCGGGAGTGGTCACAAGGATTTTACAACCACCCTCCTTACACGTCTCAGGGAAAACGAAGTCGCTCATGTCAAACGTGCTTGCGAAAGAATAGCCGGATTTCTTATCCGCCGAAGGGGGCACCGGCTCTGTCGTTTCGATTATTTGGACCACCTTAAGGGCATCGGCGATTTTAGTCAGGGCTGGGCAGCCGGGGATCAAACTATAAACGTCCCAAAAGCCCTTGCTGTACATGATGGCAGCATTTTTGTCATGTGCATCCAGAGCATGTCTAGTCCGCTCATATGACTTGCCGGCAATCGTGGTTGCCATGTCGCAATCCATACCTGCCGTCCGCACGTTGTCTTCGGCGCTGGCGGTCGTCACCATGGCAAGAGTGCCCATGATGAATAAGAGTGTGAATATGCTGTTCATAGTCATTACTCCCCTGCAGATTTTACTTTTTCAGCCTGCTTTGTGTCGCCGATAAGCTTTTTTAGCTCGGGGAGCGAGTCACTTGTTTCGTTACCAGTTTGAGCGATAGAGGGCGGAAGCGTCACCGAGGTTTGCGATGGCGAACTGTACGTTTGGGTCGAACGGGCGTACAAAGCGGCCACGATGATAACCCCTCCAATAAACACCCCGATGAGCCCTGGCGAATGGCTCGCCAGCATGGCAGAGACACTGCCCAACTCACTTTTAACTCCGCCTCTGGCTTGATTGGGCGTGGAGTGAGTGAAGAATGAAACGGCTAGCCCCCCAAATATAACGCCAGCACCAATTAACATCGCGAGCAGCCGTAAAAGTGTCGAGTTGATCAGCGCAAGTCCGGAAAAGGTAAAAACTAGGTCTGCATCTTTTTTACTGTCCACGATCCCGCTAGTGCGATAAATCGAGTACGCCACCAGTAAGATAAGCAGCCCACCCGCGATACCTAGGCCAATGGTTACGCCGCTCCAGATTCGCCGCTGCCACAGGGGGTCGATGCTTAGCGGGTGCGTGTCCATTGTTTGCTCCGCAGTTATACGAGTAGGTTGTTTACTAAGAGGGATATAATTGAGTAGCACCGAGAATATTTTCTAAGTTGATTAACCGTAGTGCTCGGGTTTGATTTAATTATGCCCCCTCCGATTGGGCTATAGGCAGCATCTACTCTGCCATGTAACAGGTCTGAGAGCGTCCGGTCTTTTGATGGCTTGTTGTTCTCAGCCGGCCTGCCGGTGATTAAATATAAAGGGTTCCAAACGGGCACCACAGTCGCTTGCCGTTGCGGCAGGGTTTGGCCGTTCAGTTCGAAGAAGTAGTCGCCCGAGGTTTCCGAGGAGCCTTGGAACCACCAAAGCAAGGCGCCAAACCCCGGACGACCTGGAATTACACGGATGGTTGTCGCCATCTTGTTCTCCATGGGCCATCTGAGCTACTCGTAAGAGTAGACGGCTTCCTAAAAAACGCTGCATCTCCCTATGCATTGAGCCAATAAAATGAGGCCATTTTTTTGGTGTCGCCGGAGCAAGTGACAAGCAAATCGCGCACACAAAAAAGCCCGCTTTCGCGGGCTTCTTGTGTATCTAATACAAGCCGGTAGAGACCTGTACTTCCTGCTATTTGGTGCCCCGAGGGAGACTCGAACTCCCACTCCTTTCGAAAACGGATTTTGAATCCGCCGCGTCTACCGATTCCGCCATCAGGGCTTGTTGGCGGCGGAGTATAGAGATGAGGTTACCGTTGGTCAACAACTGTTTCGTGGTGAATTTTAACTATTTCCGCTAGACTTTACGGCCCTGCTAAACGAACCCCATCATGCGCGTCGCTGACTTTACCTTCGAGCTCCCGGATTCATTGATCGCTCGCCATCCTTTGGCGCAGCGTAATGGCAGTCGTTTGTTGACCCTGGACGGGGTTAGCGGCGCGCTGGCTCATCGACAATTTACTGATTTGCTGGAGCATTTGCGCCCCGGTGACTTAATGGTGTTCAACAATACCCGGGTGATTCCGGCGCGGTTGTTCGGACAGAAGGCGTCTGGCGGCAAGCTGGAGATTCTGATCGAGCGCGTGCTGGACAGTCATCGGGTGTTGGCCCATGTGCGCTCCAGCAAGTCGCCGAAGCCGGGCTCGACGATTTTGATCGACGGTGGCGGCGAGGCTGAGATGCTGGCGCGGCACGACACGTTGTTCGAGCTGCGTTTTGCTGAAGAAGTGCTGCCGTTGCTGGATCGGGTCGGGCACATGCCGTTGCCCCCTTATATAGACCGTCCGGATGACGACGCCGACCGCGAGCGTTACCAGACTGTTTATGCCCAGCGTGCTGGCGCGGTGGCTGCACCGACGGCCGGGCTGCATTTCGATCAGCCGTTGATGGATGCCATTGCCGAGAAGGGCGTTTCGACCGCGTTCGTCACCTTGCACGTGGGTGCGGGTACGTTCCAGCCGGTGCGGGTGGAGCGTATCGAAGACCACCACATGCATAACGAATGGCTGGAAGTCAGCCAGGAAGTGGTGGATGCCGTGGCAGCCTGTCGCTTGCGCGGCGGTCGCGTGATTGCCGTGGGTACCACCAGCGTGCGTTCGCTTGAAAGCGCGGCGCGTGATGGGGTGTTGAAACCGTTCAGCGGTGACACCGACATCTTTATCTACCCTGGCCGGCCGTTTCACGTGGTCGATGCCTTGGTTACCAACTTTCATTTGCCGGAGTCCACGCTGTTGATGCTGGTTTCGGCATTCGCCGGTTACCCCGAAGCCATGGCTGCCTATGCGGCGGCGGTGGAGCATGGGTACCGCTTCTTTAGTTACGGGGATGCGATGTTCATTACGCGTAATCCCGCGCCGACCGGTCCAAAGGATCCGGCCACAGAGGATCAAGCATGAGTCGCACCAGTCGTATGTCGTTTGAGTTGCTGGCCACTGACGGCAAAGCACGTCGCGGTCGCATTACCTTCCCGCGTGGCGTAGTTGAAACCCCTGCGTTCATGCCGGTCGGCACTTACGGCACGGTGAAAGGCATGCTGCCACGGGACATCATCGCCACTGGCGCGCAGATGATTCTGGGTAATACTTTCCACCTGTGGCTGCGCCCAGGTACTGAAGTGATCAAGCGCCATGGCGACTTGCACGACTTCATGCAGTGGAGCGGCCCGATCCTGACCGACTCCGGTGGTTTTCAGGTGTTCAGCCTGGGTGCCATGCGCAAGATCAAGGAGGAGGGCGTGACGTTTGCCTCTCCGGTCGACGGCGCCAAAGTGTTCATGGGGCCGGAAGAGTCGATGCAGGTCCAGCGTGACCTGGGCTCCGACGTCGTGATGATCTTCGACGAATGCACGCCATACCCGGCCGACGAAGATGTTGCGCGGGTCTCCATGGAGTTGTCATTGCGTTGGGCCAAGCGCTCGAAAATCGCCCATGGCGACAACACTGCTGCGCTGTTCGGCATTGTTCAAGGCGGCATGCACCAGGATTTGCGCATGCGTTCGCTTGAAGGTCTGGACGAGATCGGTTTCGACGGCTTGGCCATTGGTGGCCTGTCGGTGGGTGAGCCCAAGCACGAGATGATCAAGGTACTGGATTACCTGCCAGGCCTGATGCCGGCTGACAAACCTCGTTACCTTATGGGCGTGGGCAAGCCAGAAGACTTGGTTGAAGGTGTGCGCCGCGGTATTGATATGTTCGATTGCGTGATGCCTACCCGCAACGCACGCAACGGCCATTTGTTCATCGATACCGGTGTGCTGAAAATCCGCAACGCGTTTCATCGTCATGACGATTCGTCACTGGATCCGACGTGCGACTGCTACACCTGTCAGAACTTCTCGCGTGCCTATTTGCATCACTTGGATAAGTGCGGAGAAATGCTGGGAAGTATGCTTAATACCATTCATAACTTGCGGCATTACCAGGTACTTATGGCTGGTTTGCGCGAGGCTATTCAACAGGGTACATTGGCCGCCTTTGTTGATGCCTTCTATGCCAAACGCGGGCTGCCAACGCCGCCGTTGGACTGATTGAGTTACTGGGTTTTTGCCGTTTTATCAAAATTTTGCAATTGGAGTGCTAAATGAGCTTTTTTATCCCTGCCGCTTTCGCGGACGCTGGAGCTGCCGCTGGTCCTGCTGGTTCGGGCTTTGAGTGGATTTTTCTGGTCGGCTTTCTGGTCATCTTCTATCTGATGATCTGGCGTCCACAGTCCAAGCGCGCTAAAGAACAAAAAAACCTGCTGGGTAATCTGCAGAAAGGCGACGAAGTCGTTACATCTGGTGGTATTGCCGGCAAGATCAACAAAGTGACCGACGACTTCGTGGTTATTGAAGTTTCCGACACCGTTGAATTGAAAATCCAGAAGGGCGCCATCGCCGCCACGTTGCCTAAAGGCACCTTGAAAGCGATCTAAGATTCAGTCTTTTACCAATCGACGGGGCGCGCAAGGCGCCCCGCGTTATAAGCGGGCGGCGTGATGCTGAACAAATACCCTCTGTGGAAATACGTACTGATCCTGGCGGTGCTGGCGATCGGTTTTATTTATTCCGCACCCAATCTCTACCCTGATGATCCGGCCATTCAGATCAGCGGCGCGAGCACTGCGTTGCAGGTTAACCAGGCTGACCTGGACCGCGTGAGCAAAGCGCTTACCGATGCGGGTATTGCGGTCAAAGGCGCCTCTCTGGCTGAGAATGGCAAGGGCGGTTTGTTACGTCTGAGCAAGCAAGAAGACCAACTGCCAGCCAAGGATGTCGTGCGCAAGGCGTTGGGCGATGACTATGTTGTTGCACTGAACCTGGCTCGGACGACGCCAAAATGGTTGCGTGGCGTGGGTGCAAGCCCGATGAAAATGGGTCTCGACTTGTCCGGTGGCGTGCACTTCCTGCTGGAAGTCGACATGGACAAGGCGCTGGATGCGCGTCTGAAAGTGTATGACGGCGAAGTCAAAACCTTGTTGCGCAAAGAGCGTTTGCGTTATCGCAGCCTGCCGCAGGTAGACAATGGAATCATGCTTGGTTTTGCTGATGCCGATACTCGCACGCAAGCCAGCACACTGATTCGCAAGAACAACAACGATTTCACCGTGACCACCAGCGAACGCGGCGATCAATTCGTACTGCGTCTGGCCATGACTCCGGCAAAAATTGCCGAGATTCGTGAATACTCGATCAAGCAGAACTTGACCACGGTGCGTAACCGAGTCAACGAACTGGGTGTTGCCGAACCGCTGGTTCAGCGTCAGGGCGCCAACCGTATTGTGGTTGAGCTGCCGGGCGTGCAAGACACCGCTGAAGCCAAGCGTATTCTGGGCAAAACGGCCAACCTTGAGTTCCGTTTGGGCGCAGGTCCCGACGATTCGAAAGCCACTACCGAGATGTTTGAGTTCCGTGAGGGCGGTCGCCCTGCGGCGCCAGTTGAGCGTGGCCTAATCATCACCGGTGATCAGGTGACTGACGCCAAGGCTGGCTTCGACGAACACGGTCGCCCGCAAGTGAACATCAAGCTTGATGGTCACGGCGGTGACTTGATGAGTCGTTCTACGCGCAGCAACGTCGGTCGCAGCATGGCTGTGATCTTCATCGAGCAGAAGCCTACGACGACTTACACCAAGCAGATGGTCGATGGCGTCGAAAAAGACGTGCCGGTTCAGACCTTCAAGGAAGAGAAGAAAATCATCAGCCTGGCGACTATCCAGTCGCCGCTGGGCAGTCAGTTCCGTATCACTGGCCTGAACGGTCAGGGTGAAGCTTCCGAGCTGGCATTGCTGCTGCGTGCTGGTGGTCTGGCTGCACCGATGTACTTCGCTGAAGAACGGACCATTGGTCCGAGCCTGGGCGCAGACAACATCACCAAGGGTATCCATGCGTCGCTGTGGGGCATGCTGTTTGTGTCGCTGTTCATCATGGCGATCTACCGTTTCTTCGGTTTGATTGCCACCGTCGCACTGGCCGTGAACATGGTCCTGCTGCTGGCGTTGATGTCCTTGCTGGGTGCGACGCTGACCCTCCCAGGTATTGCCGGTATCGTGCTGACCATGGGGATGGCGGTCGACGCCAACGTGCTGATCTTCTCGCGGATACGTGAAGAGATTGCCGCAGGCATGACCATACAGCGTGCTATCAGCGAAGGCTTCGGCCGTGCATTCACTGCGATCCTCGATGCCAACCTGACAACGTTGCTGGTTGGCGGCATTCTCTTTGCGATGGGCACCGGCCCGGTCAAAGGCTTTGCGGTGACTATGTCGCTCGGGATCTTTACCTCGATGTTCACGGCCATCATGGTGACCCGCGCAATGGTCAACCTGATCTTTGGCGGACGTGACTTCAAGAAGTTGTGGATTTAAGGGGCTGCCATGTTACGTACCATTAACTTTATGGGCGTTCGCAATATTGCGTTCGCTATCACCATGTTCCTTACGGCGCTGGCATTGTTCAGTTGCTTCCATAAAGGCTTGAACTACGGTTTGGACTTTACGGGCGGTACGCTCATTGAACTGACTTACGAGCACGCGGCAGACCTGCCGAAAGTGCGTAAAGAGTTGGTTGATGCGGGTTATCACGAAGCGATCGTCCAAAGCTTTGGCGCAACCACCGATTTGCTGGTGCGTATGCCTGGCGAAGACCCGCAGTTGGGTACTCAGGTTGCCGCAGTGCTGCGCCAGACCGGGGCTGATAACCCAGTTACCGTCAAGCGCGTAGAGTTTGTCGGTCCTCAGGTGGGTGAAGAGCTGCGCGACCAAGGCGGCCTCGGCATGCTGATGGCCTTGGGCGGCGTTCTGATCTACCTGGCGTTCCGCTTCCAGTGGAAGTTTGCCGTCGGCGCCATCGTCTCGTTGATTCACGACGTGGTGGTTACCGTGGGTATCCTCTCGTTCTTCCAGGTCACGTTTGACCTGACGGTGCTTGCTGCTGTGCTGGCAATCATCGGCTACTCACTGAACGACACTATTGTGGTATTCGACCGGGTTCGGGAAAACTTCCGAATTCTGCGTAAAGCGACGTTGATTGAGAACATCAACATCTCTACGACGCAGACACTGCTGCGGACTATGGCTACTTCGATCTCGACGTTGCTGGCGATCGTTGCGTTGTGGGTATTTGGCGGCGACAGCTTGCACGGTTTCTCCGTCGCACTGTTCATTGGTGTATTGGCGGGTACGTATTCGTCTATCTATATCGCCAACGTAGTGCTGATTTGGCTGAACCTTACTACCGATGACCTGATTCCGCCGGTAGTTGCTGACAAGGTTGATGATCGCCCGTAGAGGCAGCTGATTTAACCGAAAGGGCGTGAGTGTTGAACTCACGCCCTTTTTTGTACTCCAAGGCTGGGAGTAGCGTGGGACTTTTCCGCAATGGATACCGCGCAGTGAATGCCAGGAGGTTCAAGTGAATAAGTCGATGCTTGTCGGTACGGTATTGGGCGCTGTTGCCGTAACTGCCGGAGGTGCATTCGCCACCTATAGCTTGGTTAAAAGCGGACCTGAATATGCAGATGTGTTGGGTGTTCAACCCATCAAAGAACAGGTAAAAACGCCTCGTGAGGTCTGCAAGGAAGTTGCAGTTACCCGTCAGGCGCCGGTCAAGGACCAGCATCAGATATTGGGTAGCGTATTAGGTGCTGTAGCCGGTGGTCTGCTCGGTAACCAGGTAGGCGGCGGTAAAGGTAAAACTCTTGCTACGGTCGCCGGTGCGGCGGGTGGCGGATACGCTGGCAACCGAGTTCAGGCCGGCATGCAGGATCGCGATACTTACACCACCAATCAAACGCGGTGTAACACCGTCAATGACATCAGCGACAAGGTCGTGGGTTATGACGTGAAGTATCAGTTGGGCGGTAAAGTGGGTCAGGTTCGTATGGACCGTGATCCGGGCAATCAAATTCCGGTCAACAAACAAGGCCAACTGGTCTTGGGCCAAGATGCTCCAGCGCAACAAACTACCCAGCAATAAGTGGTTAGTTAACGAAAAAGCACCTTCGGGTGCTTTTTTTGGTTTTTGTGCAAATACCTCTGAATCAAACTGTGGGACCGAATTCATTCGGGAAGGCGTTGTGCCTGTCAACAGTGATGCCGGGTTTGAAATCTATTCCCGAATGAATTCGGTCCCACAGACCCCAATCTTCGCCAGGCACAAAAAAACCGGCAAGCGCCGGTTCTTTTAAGGTGCAGCTTGGTGCAGCGTAAAACTTAGCGTTTCAGCGCGGCAGGCAAGTGTGGTGCGATCGACGTCAGCACGGCTTTGAAGCATTTGGTGTTGCCGGCAACGATGTGGCCTTTCTCCAGGAAGTCGTGACCGCCTGTGAAGTCGCTCACCAGGCCGCCTGCTTCTTGGATCAGCAGAGCACCTGCAGCCATGTCCCACTCGGACAAGCCTGATTCCCAGAACGCGTCGAAACGACCGGCTGCAACATACGCGAGGTCGAGGCTGGCAGCACCTGCGCGACGGATGCCGGCAGTTTGGCCAACCAGGCTGCGGAACATGCCCAGGTAGTTTTCCAGGTTGTCCATTTGACCGTCGCGGAACGGGAAGCCAGTGCCGAGCAGCGCGCCTTCAAGGCTTTTACGCTGGCTGACGCGCAGACGACGACCATTGAGGGCGGCGCCACGGCCACGGCTGGCGGTGAATTCTTCCTGGCGAACCGGGTCCAGAACCACTGCGTGCTCAAGGCGACCGCGGTATTTGCAGGCGATGCTGACAGCGAAGTGCGGCACGCCGCGGACGAAGTTGGTGGTGCCGTCTAGTGGGTCGATGATCCACAGGTACTCGGTACCATCGCCGCTGCCTTCATGCAGGCCGCTTTCTTCGCCAAGGATGCCGTGGGTCGGATAGGCTTTGCGCAGGGCAGTAATGATGCTGTGCTCGGCAGCGCGATCGATTTCAGTGACGTAATCTTTCGCTTCTTTTTCGTCAACCTTGATGGTATCCAAGCGCTCGATGGAGCGGAAAATCAATTCACTGGCGCTGCGGGCGGCGCGCAGCGCGATATTCAGCATGGGCTGCATGGACGTTTCACCTAGGTCGTTAAAGAAAGCCGAACATTGTAGGGGCAGCGACCAATTATTTCCAGCGCGCATAGCGTCCATAGCGTTAATCGAGTCGGTTCTGTAAGATTTGCTCCCCTTTCTCCAGTCTGTGAGAGCTTGCATTGCTGCAAAATATTCGTGTTGTCCTGGTCGGGACCAGTCACCCCGGTAATATCGGCGGAGCTGCGCGTGCCATGAAAAACATGGGCATTTCGCGCTTGGTGCTGGTTGATCCTCTGGATTTCCCGTCCCACGAGGCCGAGGCGCGTGCGTCAGGTGCCAGCGATATTCTCGCGAATGCCCATGTGGTGGCGACGCTGGAAGAGGCCTTGGTCGGCTGCAATCTGGTGCTCGGCACCAGTGCCCGTGATCGACGGATCCCATGGCCGCTGCTTGACCCGCGTGAATGCGGAGTCATGGCGGCCGAGCAGGCCGCTCAAGGCGCAGAGATTGCCTTGGTGTTTGGTCGTGAGTATGCCGGCCTGACTAACGAAGAGTTGCAGCGCTGTCACTATCACGTGCACATCCCGTCCGACCCCGACTTCAGTTCGCTGAATCTCGGGGCTGCGGTGCAGGTGCTCTGCTACGAAGTGCGGATGTCATGGCTAGCAGCTCAAGGCCAGCCGACAAAGGTCGAGAAGGTCGAAGTGACCTCCACGCGCAGCTCGGAGCCGGTGACGATGGATGAGATGGAGCTGTTCTATGGTCATCTCGAAGCAACCTTGGTCGCTATCGGATTTCTTGATCCGGAAAATCCGCGTCACTTGATGGCGCGCATGCGACGTCTGTTTGGGCGCAGTCCGGTGTATCGTTCGGAAATGAATATTTTGCGCGGCATCCTGACTGAGACTCAGAAGGTTGCCCGCGGCGAGCCCCATAAACGGAAGGATCAATGATGTTCGAGCGCCTGCGAGAAGATATTCAAAGCGTATTCCACCGTGATCCGGCGGCACGCAACGCGTTCGAAGTGTTGACCTGCTACCCCGGCATGCACGCCATCTGGCTGCATCGGCTTTCGCGCTATTTATGGGATCTCGGCTGGAAATGGCCTGCTCGCGTCGTCTCGAACTTTGGGCGCTGGATGACCGGAATCGAGATCCATCCCGGCGCAACCATCGGCCGACGGTTTTTTATAGATCACGGCATGGGCATTGTTATCGGTGAAACCGCTGAGATCGGTGATGATGTGACGCTGTATCAAGGCGTCACGCTCGGCGGTACCAGCTGGAACAAGGGCAAGCGTCATCCGACCCTGGAGGCTGGTGTGGTGGTGGGGGCGGGCGCCAAGGTGCTAGGGCCGTTTACCGTAGGTGCAGGTGCCAAAGTCGGTTCCAATGCCGTGGTCACTAAAGCAGTGCCTGCGGGTGCGACAGTCGTGGGCATTCCGGGCCGAATCATCATCAAGTCCGACGATGAGGTGGAAGCCAAACGCAAAGCCATCGCCGAAAAGCTTGGTTTTGACGCCTACGGGGTCAGCGAAGACATGCCGGACCCGGTCGCCAAGGCCATTGGACAATTGCTCGACCACATTCAAGCGGTCGATGCGCGGCTCGAAAGCATGGGTGAAGCGCTCAATAAGCTTGGCAGCGACTACCGCGCCCAGGAGCTGCCAGCGTTGCGCGAAGAAGTGTTCGAGTGCGTAAAAGACTGCAGTGAAACCAAGGCAGGCTAACAGGCCGCCTTTGACCTAAGGCGCGTGCCAATGCGCCTTAGCATTTGGTATGATGCTGCCGCGGTTTTGCCGCTAATCCCGACTAATTTACTAGGTCTTATAGTTGACTTAAATACTCGGGAATAGCATAATCGCTCCTATTCCGAACCTCCGTGGTACATGCCATGCGACTGACTACAAAAGGCCGATACGCTGTAACAGCCATGCTTGACTTGGCGTTACATGCGCAGCGCGGGCCAGTGTCCCTGGCCGATATCTCAGAGCGGCAGGGTATATCCCTGTCCTATCTTGAACAGCTTTTCGCCAAACTGCGTCGCAGTAATCTGGTGTCGAGCGTGCGTGGCCCAGGTGGTGGTTACCAGCTGTCCCGCGACATGCAAGGCATTCAGGTCGCGCAGGTGATCGATGCGGTTAACGAATCGGTTGATGCGACACGTTGTCAGGGTCTGGGTGACTGCCACGCCGGTGACACCTGTCTGACCCACCATTTGTGGTGTGACCTCAGTCAACAGATCCACGAATTCCTTAGCGGTATAAGTCTGGCTGACCTTGTCACTCGCCGTGAGGTACAAGAAGTCGCTCAACGCCAGGACCTGCGTCGCAATGCGTGCAGAACACCGCAGCTGGATAAGATTGAAACGTCCGCCGTCGAATGACCGTAGATGCATAAGCGGCGCGCCTGCCTGATTGGAGATATTCAATGAAATTGCCGATTTACCTCGATTACTCCGCGACTACCCCAGTCGACCCGCGCGTTGCGCAGAAAATGAGCGAATGCTTGCTGGTTGTCGGTAACTTCGGTAACCCGGCATCGCGTTCCCACGTATTCGGCTGGAAAGCCGAAGAATCCGTAGAGAACGCACGTCGTCAGGTCGCTGATCTGGTAAATGCCGATCCACGTGAAATCGTCTGGACCTCCGGTGCCACCGAGTCCGACAACCTGGCGATCAAAGGTGTTGCTCACTTTTATGCCAGCAAAGGCAAGCACCTGATTACCTCCAAGATCGAGCACAAAGCGGTCCTGGACACCATGCGTCAACTGGAGCGTGAAGGTTTCGAAGTCACCTACATCGAGCCTCGCACAGACGGCCTGATCACTCCTGAGATGATCGAAGCGGAGTTGCGTGACGACACCATCCTGGTATCGGTCATGCACGTGAATAACGAAATCGGTACCATCAACGACATCGCGGCGATCGGTGAGCTGACCCGTTCACGCGGTGTGTTGTTCCACGTTGATGCTGCGCAATCGACTGGCAAAGTCGACATCGATCTGGCCAACCTCAAGGTTGATCTGATGTCGTTCTCTGCCCACAAAACCTACGGCCCTAAAGGCATCGGTGCACTTTACGTGAGCCGCAAACCGCGCGTTCGCCTAGAAGCGGCCATGCACGGTGGTGGTCATGAACGTGGCATGCGTTCCGGTACCCTGGCGACTCACCAGATCGTTGGTATGGGCGAAGCGTTCCATGTTGCCAAAGAAGACATGGCCGTTGAAAGCGTTCGCATCAAAGCCTTGAGCGATCGCTTCTTCAAGCAGGTCGAGCACCTTGAAGAGCTGTATGTCAACGGTAGCCAGATTGCCCGTGTACCGCACAACTTGAACCTGAGCTTCAACTACGTTGAAGGCGAGTCGCTGATCATGGCGCTCAAGGACCTGGCGGTTTCGTCCGGCTCCGCTTGCACCTCGGCGTCTCTTGAGCCTTCTTACGTACTGCGCGCCTTGGGCCGCAATGACGAATTGGCGCACAGCTCGATTCGCTTTACCTTCGGCCGCTTTACCACCGAAGAAGAAATTGACTACGCCGCGCAGAAAGTCTGTGAGGCCGTTACCAAGCTGCGTGCTCTGTCGCCGCTGTGGGACATGTTTAAAGACGGCGTCGACATCTCGAAGATCGAGTGGGCTGCGCACTGACAAGTCGCCGCAAAGAGCGACTTTCTGATGAGTGAGGATTAATTACCATGGCATATAGCGAAAAGGTCATTGACCACTACGAGAACCCGCGCAACGTCGGCAAGATGGACGCGGAAGATCCAGATGTTGGTACTGGTATGGTCGGCGCGCCGGCTTGCGGCGACGTAATGCGCCTGCAAATCAAGGTCAACGAACAGGGCATCATTGAAGACGCCAAGTTCAAGACTTACGGTTGCGGTTCGGCTATCGCCTCCAGCTCGCTGGCTACTGAGTGGATGAAGGGCAAAACTCTGGATGAAGCAGAGACCATCACCAACACTCACCTGGCTGAAGAGCTGGCGTTGCCGCCGGTAAAAATTCACTGCTCAGTACTCGCAGAAGACGCTATCAAAGCGGCGGTTCGCGATTACAAGCAGAAGAAAGGCTTGCTCTAATCCCTTTTGAGGGAAGAGCCTTTAACGAAGCTTGATTCAAGCAAGGAGTTTCGATGTCCATCAGCATGACAGAAGCTGCCGCCAAACACGTACGTCGCTCCCTTGATGGGCGCGGTAAAGGTGACGGGGTTCGTCTGGGTGTTCGCACCACGGGCTGCTCAGGTCTCGCTTACGTATTGGAATTCGTCGACGCGGCAGACAGTGAAGACACCGTGTTTGAATTGCACGGCGTTAAAGTGATCATCGACCCTAAAAGCCTGGTTTATCTCGATGGCACTGAACTCGATTTCGTCAAGGAAGGGTTGAACGAAGGATTCAAGTTCAACAATCCCAACTCGCGCGGTGAATGTGGCTGCGGCGAAAGCTTCAACATCTGAGGCTGATTGTGGGTACTCCTTGTCATTTCGCTTTATTCGAGCTCAAGCCTGGTTTCTGCTTGGATCTCGATCAGTTGGCCGTGCGCTACCGTGAATTGGCGCGCACCGTACACCCAGACCGTTTTGCTGATGCTTCCGAGCGTGAGCAGCGGCTGGCGGTTGAGCAATCAGCCAGTCTCAATGAAGCCTATCAAACGCTAAAAAACGCTCCTAAACGGGCGCGTTATTTGCTGACGTTGGGCGGCAATGAGATGCCGTTGGAAGTGACCGTGCAAGACCCCGAGTTTCTTTTGCAGCAGATGCAATGGCGCGAAGAGCTTGAGGATTTGCAGGATGACGCCGACTTGGCAGGTGTTGCGGTATTCAAGCGTCGGCTCAAGGTCGCTCAGGATCAACTGAACGAAAGCTTCGCTGCCTGTTGGGATGATGCTGCACAACGCGAGCAGGCCGAGCGCCTGATGCGACGTATGCAGTTTCTCGACAAGCTCACCTACGAAGTGCGCCAGCTAGAAGAGCGCCTCGACGACTAACCCCGTGCAGCTTTTGGCTGCGCGCCTGTGAAATTCTGATAAGCATGGCCCTACTGCAGATCGCCGAACCCGGCCAAAGTCCTCAACCCCACCAGCGTCGTCTGGCGGTTGGGATCGACTTGGGCACTACAAATTCGCTGGTCGCTGCATTGCGCAGTGGTCTTTCCGAGCCGCTGGCCGATGGTCAAGGGCAAGTCATCCTGCCGTCCGCCGTGCGCTACCACGCTGATCGGGTTGAAGTGGGGCAGAGCGCTAAAGACGCCGCCGCACTCGACCCGCTCAATACCGTGCTGTCAGTCAAGCGACTGATGGGCCGTGGCCTTTCTGACGTGAAGCAGCTAGGCGAGCAGTTGCCTTACCACTTCGTCGGTGGTGAGTCGCACATGCCTTTTATCGACACCGTCCAGGGCCCGAAAAGCCCTGTGCAAGTGTCGGCTGAAATTCTAAAGGTGCTGCGTCAGCGTGCTGAAGCGACATTAGGTGGCGAACTGGTTGGCGCGGTGATTACCGTTCCTGCCTATTTCGATGACGCTCAGCGTCAAGCCACCAAGGATGCCGCGCGGCTGGCCGGGCTGAATGTCCTGCGCTTGTTGAA
>NZ_JAMFRV010000093.1 GCF_026224925.1 Pseudomonas sp.
ATGTCCCTTGCCGTGCTCTCTGAGCACGGCAAGCGCTCAAAAGTGCGGGGATGACATGTTATTCGTTCGAACAGTAACCGGTTAGCTAACGGAGGCCCCCAACCACAGTTCTTCCACATAGGTGATGCCCAGCTCTTCTGCGGATTCAATCTGGATGATCTTGTCGTGTTCGTCAGTACTGGCCAAATCGATAATCTGATGAGGAATGGGTTTTTTGCTACGCATGGACAAAAACACCTTCACCTTCGGCGTAATCAGTGAGGCTCCGCTCTGTTCAATCACTACACCTAAAAGACCACTTTCAAGACTGACCAGCGCACCAATCGGATAGATACCTACGGTCTTGACGAAGTGCCGAAAAACAGTTTCATCGAAGTGACCTTTCCACGACGCCATTTCGCGGATGGTGTGCGCGGGGCCCCAGCCTTTTTTGTATGGGCGTTCAGACGTTACGGCGTCATACACATCGCACACGGCTCCCATTCGGGCAAACAGGCTTATCTGATCCCCAATTAAGGCATGTGGGTAACCGGAGCCATCCACTTTTTCGTGATGATGCAGACAGACGTCCATTACTTCAGCGCTGAAGCAATCGGCTGTTTCAAGAATTTTCAGCCCTTCTTCAGGGTGATTTTTCATACTCTCGAACTCTTCGAAGGTCAGCTTTCCGGCCTTGTCTAGAATGCTGCTGCAGATCATCATTTTGCCAACATCGTGCATCAGCCCGGCGATCCCGGCTTCTTTGACTTGCTGCTCGGACATTTGCAGCTGCCGGGCCAAAGCAATCATCAATATGCACACGGCTACAGAGTGCATGTAGGTGTAATCGTCGGAAGTCTTCAGGCGTGCCAGGCTGAGCAGCGCATGCGGATGCCGGAGAATCGAATGGGTAATTTCATCTACCAGTAACGAACCTTCCAGGGCATTGACAGCTCGTCCCAGTCGCGCATCGCTGAACATGCTGATAACAGCAGTCTTGGCCCGGCCGCAGATAAGCCGAGCTTCGGACAGCTCTTCGTTCAGGCTTACAGGGGAGGTGCTTATCGACGATGCCATGGCTGGCTGAGCGGCAGTCGCGCGTACTGCAGTTTTACTGAGGTCGACCCAGACCTCATGTACGGATAAGGCTTGGATCCGCAAAATGTCTTGCGCGTCTTTTATTTCAAAACCGCCCTTCCAGGAAGGATGATTAGTCCACACACCACAGAACTGGTGGATGTGCATACCTACGGAAATCTCAGAGGTAAGGATTTTTTTCAGCACTCGAATTCTCTCTGCTGCAATGCGTCCATGCGGGGGACCAGCATTTGTAGTGCGCTTTTTATTTTGATGACGTGAATGGCCAGTTTTATATCCCGTCCATCCATGGGCCGCGATTCGCTGGAATGGCCTCCAGTGATTTCATAGTGCCACTATCGGCGCGCTGATGTCGAAGAGTTATGAATTCTTGAGCGCGACTGTGCGACTTACGCTTTTCTCACTGCCACTGTCCATCAATCGGCAGGCATCATGCAAGCTTTCATCCCCTTGAATTCCTTCGTTCGCCGCTGAAAATTGTTCAGCCAGCGTTAAGGAATTTTTCCCTAAACTAAGGCTCTAATCGCGGCACGGCTCCGGCCTGATGTTCGTTGCGGCCCCGTAAAGCTGCCTAGATGATAAACAGGAGTTACCTCAATGTTTACCTCGTACCGTTTGATGATTGGCGCCACTACGATTGCTCTGTTGGCGGGTTGCGCATCCCCCAATCCGTATAGCAATCAACCTCAAAATAACGATTCAGGCGGCATCAGCAACACTGCTAAATACGGCGGTTTAGGTGCTCTCGCAGGCGCCGTCGCAGGCGCGGCGATCGATCACGGCAACCGTGGCAAGGGCGCGTTGATTGGCGCAGCGGTGGTGGGTGCCGGTGCTGCCGGCTACGGTTATTACGCTGACAAGCAAGAGGCCGAGTTGCGCAAAAGCATGGCCAATACCGGGGTTGAGGTGCAACGTCAAGGCGATCAGATCAAGTTGATCATGCCGGGTAATATCACCTTCGCGACTAACTCATCGGCCATTGCGCCAAGCTTCTATGCACCGCTGAATAACCTTGCGGGCTCGCTGAGGCAGTACAACCAGAACATGATCGAGATTGTCGGTTTTACTGACAGCACTGGCAGCCGCCAACACAACATGGACCTGTCGTTGCAGCGTGCGCAGAGCGTGAGCACTTACCTGACGTCGCAGGGCATCGATCCTTCGCACTTGGCCGTCGGTGGCTCAGGTCCGGATCAGCCTATCGCAAGCAACGCTGACGTGAACGGCCGGGCACAGAACCGTCGGGTTGAGGTCAATCTGAAGCCGATTCCTGGGCAGCAGTATCAGCAGCAATAAGGTGCTTTACCGACATATATTGGCATGACGGAAACCTCTGTAGGAGCCAACTTGTTGGCGATAAGGCACGCACCTCGGTTTGTCTGACCCTGCGCGGTGGCCGCTTCGCCAACAAGTTAGCTCCTACAGGGCTCACCTCAACCCTTCGCCGGATACTGCCGGTGCATCTCATCCAGTAACAAATCTTTCTCGTCCCACAGCTTATTGATCCACTGCTGGAACTCCAGGCGGTATTCGCCGTCCTGTTCGTAGTTGTTTCCAATGAACTGCGGTGGAATCTTGATCTCTTCGAAATGCGCGACGATCTCTTTGACGTTGCCGCACAGCAGATCCCAAAAACCAGGCCGTCCCCCGGGGTAATGGATCGTCACGTTGACGATGGACTCCAATTGCTCACCCATCGCGTCAAGCACAAAGGCAATGCCGCCCGCTTTGGGCTTGAGCAGGTAGCGAAACGGCGACTGCTGTTCGGCGTGTTTGTTTTCGCTGAAGCGTGTGCCTTCGACAAAATTGAAGATGCCCACCGGGTTGTTGCGAAACTTGTCGCACGTGCGGCGGGTGGTTTCCAGGTCTTTGCCTTTCTTCTCCGGGTGCTTGGCCAGGTAGGCCTTGGAGTAGCGCTTCATGAACGGGAAGCCCAACGCCCACCAGGCCAAGCCAATCACCGGCACCCAGATCAACTCTTGCTTGAGGAAAAATTTCAGCGGGCGTATGCGTCGGTTCAACACGTATTGCAGCACCATGATATCGACCCAGCTTTGATGGTTGCTGGTGATCAGGTACGAGTGTTGGTAGTCCAGCCCTTCAAGGCCGCTGAGGTGCCAATGGGTATTGCGTAGCAGGTTCATCCAGGCCTTGTTGTTGCTGATCCAGGCCTCGTGAATGTGGCCCATCAGCCAGTCGGTAAAGCGTTGCGCTGCAGGGAAGGGCAGGCACAGCTTAAAGATGGCGACGATGAATAAAGGCGCGCAGCAAACAATCGTGTTCAGCGCCAACAGCAGCGAGGCAATGATGCCGCGCAAGGGAGCAGGTAAAAAGTCCAGCATGTGGGCCGAGGCCTCCGCGAAAAAATATCGGATGCCGCCGGGGTATCCGGCGGCACTGGTTTGGGGTGAGTGAGCGTTACGGCATCAGGACAAGTTGTCAGCCTGAATCGCCGTCAGCGCGATGGTGTAGACGATGTCGTCGACTTGAGCGCCGCGTGGCAGGTCGTTGACCGGTTTGCGCAGGCCTTGCAGCATCGGACCGAGGCTGACGCAATCGGCGCTGCGTTGTACCGCTTTGTAGGTGGTGTTGCCGGTATTCAGGTCCGGGAACACGAACACCGTCGCGCGGCCGGCGACCGGGCTGTTTGGCGCTAATTGCCGGGCAACGTCTTCGTTGGCGGCGGCATCGTATTGCAAAGGGCCGTCGATTAGCAGGTCGCTTTGCGACCGATGTGCCAACTGCGTGGCTTCTCGGACCTTTTCCACTTCTTCGCCACTGGCCGACTCGCCACTGGAATAACTGATCATCGCCACCCTCGGGGCAATGCCGAACGCCACCGCGGAGTTAGCACTTTGCAGGGCAATTTCGGCCAGTTCGGTCGCCGTTGGGTGCGGGTTCATGATGCAGTCGCCGTACATCAGCACTTGCTCCGCAAACAGCATGAAAAACACCGACGATACCAGCGTGCAGCCCGGCGCAGTTTTGATCAATTGCAGGGCAGGGCGGATGGTGTTTGCCGTTGAGTGAATGACCCCGGAGACCAGGCCATCAACTTCATCCAGTGCAAGCATCATGGTGCCGATCACCACGGTGTCTTCCAACTGCTGTTCAGCCATGGGCGCATTTAGGCTTTTGTTTTTGCGCAGCTCTACCATCGGCGCGATATAGCGCTCGCGGATCAGGTCAGGGTCTAGAATTTCCAGCCCAGGCGGTAGCTCGATGCCTTGGGCTTGGGCCACGGCATACACCTCTTCAGGTTTGGCCAACAGCACACAACGGGCGATGCCGCGAGCCTGACAGATCGCTGCCGCCTGAATGGTCAGTGGTTCGCTGCCTTCAGGCAGAACGATGCGCTTGTTGGCAAGCTGCGCGCGCTGGATCAATTGATAGCGGAACACGGCAGGCGACAGGCGCATTTCCCGCGGCGTGCCGCATTGCTGATGCAGCCATTTGGCGTCCAGGTGTCCGGCGACAAAATCGGTAATAGTTTCCGCGCGCTCGCGGTCATCAATCGGAATTTCTTTGTTCAGTTGGTTCAACTGGTTGGCGGTGTCGTAAGAACCGGTACTGACGGATAACACCGGCAAGCCCGCCTGCAGCGCGCCACGGCAGAGCTCCATGATCCGCGGATC
>NZ_JAMFRV010000005.1 GCF_026224925.1 Pseudomonas sp.
CGGATCGCCATTGGCGACAATCTGCTGCAAAAACAGTACGTCAGCGACTTGATGCGCCTGAACAAGAGTTTCATCGTGCACCGCTCGATCGTCGGGCGTAAGGAGAAGATGGCGGCGTATCAACTGCTGTCGGCGTATATCAACCATTCGATCCGCAACGACTGCCAGTCCATCTGGATTGCCCAGGCCGAAGGTCGCGCCAAAGACGGTGATGACCGCACCGAGTCAGCGGTTCTGAAAATGTTCCACATGAGTCGCAAGGACGAACCGTTCGCTGAAGTGATTCAGTCGCTGAACCTGACGCCGGTGTCTATCAGTTACGAATACGACCCGTGTGATCATGCCAAGGCTCGCGAGTTGTACATCCGCGCAACCACCGGAAGTTACACCAAGGTGCCGGGCGAAGACGATATCAGCATTGCGCTCGGGATCACGGGCTATAAAGGTCGCGTACATGTGAGCTTCGCGTCGCCGATTACCGAACCGCTCGACGACACCAAGCAATTGGCAATCGAGTTGGATCGACAGATTCTCGGTGGGTATCGCCTGTTCCCGGCGCATTACTTGGCGTATGCGCAATGGGCAGGGGCTGACCCAGCGTTGAATGTGCCGTCTGCCGCGCATGTATTTCCGGCTGACGAATTGGCCCGCGCGCAAACAGAATGGCAGCGCCGCCTGGACACCTGCCCTGCGGAACATCGCCCCTACCTGGTATTGCAATACGCCACTCCGGTGCGTAATCAATACCGGGTCAAATCCGGTCTGGCGCTTTAACGCGTTTCATCAAGTACAAAAAATGGCGCCCTGTGGGGCGCCATTTTTTATGGGTCGGTTATCGCAGGCTTCAAAGGCGGGTGCTAAACCACGACAGCATCAACAAAAATGCCAGGCAACCAAACCCTACGCGGTAGTTGAAGCGATTCAGAAGCAGCGTCGGGATATCCATCATGTGCTGGGGCTCATCAATCGGAGCCTGCTCACTCAACGCAGCCAAGTGCTGCATTTCGCGCTGCTCACGGACCCGCGTCAGTTGCAAAAACCAGGCAGCCGGAATGACGGCCATCAAAGCAAAGCTGTTGATGCAATGGGCCAGATCGAACACAAAAATGGTTTCAAGCGACTGAAAACACATTGGAGCCTCGAATAACGACTATCTGCTGGCCAATTTAGCGGCCGTCACCTTAACGTAACCTGAACCAACCACTGTATGGCCTCGACACCTTATTAGTGAGCTCGACATGTTGCACGCACAAAACCAGGATCGGCTTTACCTGATCGCTCAGAGCGACGAACAAGAAGCGTTGATCGATGCGTTGGCCTTCAACGTGCAAGACCGCCATTGGCTGGTCTACTGCGCCTTGGGCGGCCACCAGCACTACGATTTGCCAGATATTGATCTGCAAACCGGTTTGAATTTTCTGGGGTTTTGTCAGGACGCGGCGTAAGGAGGGATACAACCCGTAGGAGCTGGCTTGCTCGCGATCGACTGCAAAGCAGTCGTAAAACATGTGACCACGATTCTACATTTGAAATCGCGTTCAGCATTTTGGGACCGCTTCGCGATCCATCGCAGGCAAGCGCGCTCCTACATCGTCAGCATTACTGACCGAGCATTTGCCCGATTGTCGGGTCTTGGAACAGACGTGTCAGGGCATCGCTCAACACGTCGCTGACCAGCTTGGTGTTGGTTTCCTGATTCGGAGCCATGCCGAAGCGCTGGTCCAGCGACGCCGCGTAACGACCGTTGTAGCTTTTGCCGTTGTTTACAACGCCAGCGCGAAAGGTCGCGGCGATGGTTGCTTCGGTAACGTACAAGCCTTCTTTGGGCGACTGATACTTCAGGTCCGCCAAGGTCACGGTCAACTGAGGCGCGTTGCCGCTATTACCGCTCGGCGTATAACCCAGCAACCGTACGGCGGCTTCGGCTTGCTGCTGCAGCTTAGGCAATAAGTCATTCGGTTGGACGCTGATCGCGCTGGTTTCCGGGTACAGGCCACCACGCGTGCCCAATGTAGGCGAAGAGCGACCGTCAACGACGCGAACAACCACCGGCTGGCCATGGCCTACCGCAGCGAGTTGGCTCGTGAGTTTAGGTTGCGGGCTAAGTTGTTGCGGGCTGTTGGCACAGCCGACTAACGTCAAACTGCCTACAGCAAGCAAACCGAACAACAGGCGATGCAACATGCTCATCTCTCCAAGCCAAAAATGATAAATGGCGGGCAGTATAGCGGTGCCGACAGCCGGCTCACTAGCTGTAAAATAAGACCGGACACGGACTGTTTCAGTTCCTCTTGATATACCCCGCTGAAACACATTTCCCCTAGCAAAACAGATACGTCAACTGAGTGTCACCGAGATGTCATTAACCTGAGGCAAGCTCTCTCCTGTCACTCATCAGGGGCACTGCCATGAACGTTCTCTGGTCGTTGTTCACATTGCACAGCAAACACCGCCATTACGCTTACCTGGATAAATCCGGGATATGCCGAGCCTTTCGCCTCTGCTCCACCGCACCGACAGCGGCCGGGTGGGTTGAAATCGACGAAAGCTGCCCAAGCTGGCTAAATCGCCCGCTGCCCGACAGAGCCCGCAGCGCCAAGCCTCAAGCGTCGTTCAGCAACCACACCGCCGTCACCCACTGACCCGGCGACTAATAAAAGTCAGTTAATAAGATCAATTCCTGCCATTTCATCGCTATAATCTTCCCCCGATTATAAGGACGTCTCCTGATCGGGCCTCGCAGCATCGCTAATACCGTGTATTAGCTCCCCCGCACCGCCCACAGAGAGCCGCCCACACAGGTCATTTGCAAGCATTCGTGCTCGCTGATCTGCCAGAACCCGCGCTCGCGTCGGTTCTTTTTTGAGGTTCGCGTCTTCAAAAGAGCGTGAAAAAAACGGGTTTTCACTACTTCACAAGAGTGTGGCGAGCAAATGAAAAGTTTTGCGTATGTACATGCACCGTTAACGTCTGACCCAACCCCTTCACACGGGGTCGACCGCTGCTTCGCAGTCTCCATGACTGGAGTCTGAAGCCTGTCCACTACGGATTTGGTTGCACAAACGGATGCCTTGACGATAGTCGAATTGCCACTCGAGCCTGAAAGTGAGTTCATACACGTTCAAAGCCCGGTGGTTGGCGTCCGCTGAAGATGCAAAAAATTGCGAATCGGACATGGCGATCCTGGCCAACACTATCTGGGGCACATCGGATCCACGCCCTGATAACGCTTGGCAACAGACCTCGGGATCGTATGCCGTCAATTTGGTGCTGCAGATTATGGAGACGCGTTAATGGCGCATAACGAAGCAGTCGATGTGGTACTGGTTGGGGCGGGCATCATGAGTGCCACCCTGGCAGTGCTGCTTAAAGAACTCGACCCCAGCCTTACGCTGGAAGTCGTTGAGCTAATGGATTCTGGCGCTGCGGAGAGTTCCAATCCGTGGAATAACGCCGGTACCGGCCATGCGGGCCTGTGTGAGCTGAACTACACGCCGCAAGCGGCTGATGGTTCTATCGACATCAAAAAAGCAGTGCACATCAACACCCAGTTCGAAGTGTCGAAACAGTTCTGGTCGTACATGACCAAGAAAGGCACCTTCGGCTCCTCAACGTCGTTCATCAGCCCGGTGCCTCACCTGAGCTTCGTTCAGGGTGAAGACGGTGTGTCATTCCTCAAAGCGCGTTTTGAAGCGATGCATAAGCATCACGCTTTTTCGGCTATGGAATACACCGAAGACAAAGCCAAGCTTGCTGAGTGGATGCCGTTGATGATGGCGGGCCGCCCGGCCGATGAGCCCATCGCGGCTACCCGCGTGATGAAAGGCACCGATGTCAATTTCGGCGCGTTGACCAACCAACTGCTCAAACACCTCTCCAGCACTCCGGATGCGCAGGTCAAATACTGCAAGCGTGTGACCGGGCTGACCCGTAAAGGTCAAGGTTGGAGCGTGAGCATCAAGGACGTCAATACCGGCAATACCCGCGAAGTCGACGCCAAGTTCGTGTTCCTTGGTGCTGGCGGCGCGGCGTTGCCTTTGTTGCAGATGTCGGGCGTAGAAGAAAGCAAAGGCTTTGGTGGTTTCCCGGTCAGTGGCCAATGGCTGCGTTGCGATAACCCGCAAGTGGTCAAGCATCACCAGGCCAAGGTGTACAGCCAGGCCGCGGTGGGTTCGCCACCCATGTCGGTCCCGCATTTGGACACCCGCGTTGTCGATGGCAAGACGTCCCTGCTGTTTGGCCCATACGCCGGTTTCACCACCAAGTTCCTCAAGCACGGTTCATTCATGGACCTGCCACTGTCGGTGCGTGCAGCCAACATTGGTCCGATGCTGGCGGTAGCCCGCGACAACATGGACCTGACCAAGTATTTGGTCAGCGAAGTGATGCAGTCGATGGAGCAACGTCTTGAGTCCCTGCGCCGCTTCTACCCCGAAGCCAAAGCCGAAGACTGGCGCCTTGAAGTGGCCGGCCAACGGGTTCAGATCATCAAGAAAGACGCGAAGAAAGGTGGTGTGCTGCAATTTGGCACGGAGCTGGTATCGTCCAAAGACGGTTCGCTGGCAGCCCTGCTAGGCGCATCGCCGGGTGCCTCGGTCACTGTGTCGATCATGCTGGACCTGATCGAACGTTGCTTCCCCGAGAAGGCTCGCACCGAATGGGCGGCCAAGCTGAATGAGATCTTCCCTGCACGGGAGAAAGCACTGGAAACCGACGCGCAACTTTATGAGCGTATCAATAGCGCTAATAATGAAAGTCTGGAATTAGTTAAGACCAGTAGCGAAACCGAAAGCATTGCTTGATGAATAAACAATTGCATTGAAGCGCTAAAAATTAATGCCCCGCTCATCTCGAACGGGGCATTTTTTATAGCGGGAGCATTTATTTAATGTCAAACATGACTTTGTATCCTTTCCCCGGAGTATTGCTGACTACCTTACCTGTGCAAGTCGCCAGGAAATTGCCCTGCGATTTACCGTCAGCCCATTGATAAGGCGTCTGGGTAGCTGTAAACCAACCGAAAGACTCTCTAAGATCATGACCCGCCGTGAACAGGCAGGATTTCCCGCCAGAAGAACTGTAGCTGAATCTAATTACGCCTCTTTTTTCGGACCCCGAACCGACAGTAAAATCTCGCCCCACATTGGTGGAGATGGCATAGTCCGCGGGAGTCAGATCGCCCAAAGGCCAGTTGGCTGACGTCAGTTGAACGCTTTCCGGAAGGTAATTATTTACCCCCACGTCAACAGCAAGTGGAGCCGCCTGGGCGACCTGAATCGAGCCAAAACCGCCTAAAAGAACAGCACTCAATAGCATTTTTACATCAATCGATTTCATCTTAAATCCATTTAATAAATAACCTGCTTAATACAGGAATTCGTTACGCTGAATGAATCCTTCAAACAGCCCTTAATCAACCAGCAGTGATGCCGTGATTAGTATGGTGCAAAGGCGGGTTTAAGCAGTGGCAATTGGGAGATGAAATTTGTAGGAATCGACGAAAAAACTCGTAATCTGTAAAAACCCAACGCGGACGCCCATTGCAGACGTCCGTTGAAAGCCGCTTTAACCGCGCGCTTTTTCAATTAACTCAATGTAATCCTCGGCATTACGCTGATCTTTGATCAACGCGACGAAATCCTGGCCGTGCTCGTCTTTACCATTAAGGTCTAGACCGGCTTCAAGGAAGAACACCAGAAACCGCTCAAAATCATTGATCCGCAGGCCACGGTAAGCCTTGATCAGTTTGTGCAGTGAAGGTGAGGTGGCATCGACCGGCTCGAAATCGAGGAACAGTTTGATCTGCTCGTCGCCGATTTCATCGCCAATCACCTGCCTTTTATCTTTACGCATTGCTGCTGACTCCAACTGATTCGCGGACATTTCACGGGCAGGCAGTTTACCCCTCGCCCGCCTCGGCGCTCAACGCGCATGTAGCTCGGTGGTGTGCAAATCCGCCCACACATGGCCATTGGCATAGCTCAGGAACTGGCAATACACCTTTTCGTTACGCAGCAGATCAATCACCGCCCGGTAGTGGCTGCTTGGGTAATACAGTGTCAGGGTGTGGGTTTGCTCATCAAAACTCGGCTTCTTGATGCTTTTGCTTTCGACATCGAAGTGCAGTAACACCTGCGATACCGTCGCGCCCTTGTTCATGGGGCGACCTTTCAGGCGCAGCAATATGGGCGAGGTAACGGGGATCGGTTGCTGCGCAGATTCGCGCTGGCTGCCAATGACCACCGAATACTCGGTGATTTGAAGCAACTGCTGCTGGGTGGGCACGCCTTCACGCAGAGTGAGATCGTCGGGGGGCAGATATTGAGCATGCATGGGCGTGGGTGTAGCCGCGTTTTGGCTAGGTGCAGCCGCCAGCGGCAAGCTCAGCAGCACCAATAACGCGGCGGCAGTACGGATCAATAAAGTCATGTCAGGTCCCCGAAAAACTGGCGGGCACTCTAGCATGCGGCCACGATTACATTCCTTTTACCGCGTAAATCCCGGCAGCGTTGCGCCAGTAGCCTTTGTAGTCCATGCCGTAACCGAAGATATAGCGGTCGATGCAAGGCAGGCCAACGAAGTCGGCTTTCAAGTCTGGGCGAGCTTTGCGGTCGTGCTCTTTATCGATCAGCACGGCGGTGTGCACGGCACGGGCGCCCGCGTGTTTGCAGAAGTCGATGATCGCGCCGAGGGTGTGACCTTCGTCGAGGATGTCATCAATGATCAGTACGTCGCGGTCGATGAACGAGACTTCAGGCTTGGCCTTCCAAAATAGGTCGCCGCCCGAGGTTTCATTGCGATAGCGCGTAGCGTGCAAGTAAGACGCTTCCAGCGGGAAATCCAAGTGCGTGAGCAATTTGCCCGTGAAGATCAGGCCGCCATTCATGACGCAGAACACCACAGGGTTGGTGTCAGCCAGCTTGGCATTGATCTCGGTGCCAAGACGAGCGATGGCGGCCTCGACTTCAGCTTCGGTATACAGGCAGTCAGCTTCGCGCATGATTTGACGGATATGCTCAAGATCAGCAGACATGGCGCTCTCCAATGGGTGCGGTGGAAGAAAAGCGGGCAAAGGTACGCATCCGCTTCGGTCAGAGCAAGCATTTCTGAACTAACGTACCGGACAGTAACAGTTGAATAGATTAATCTAGGCCGTTTTTTTACCCCCCGTCGGAGTCTTTCCTTATGCCTATCCGTGAGATCCGCCATCCGCTGATCCGCCACAAGCTCGGCCTTATGCGCCGAGCAGACATCAGCACCAAGAATTTTCGTGAACTGGCTCAAGAAGTCGGCGCGTTGCTGACCTACGAAGCGACCGCTGACCTGCCGCTGGAAAGCTATGACATTCAAGGCTGGGCCGGGACCGTGTCGGTTGAGAAAATCGCCGGCAAGAAGATCACTGTAGTGCCTATTTTGCGTGCTGGTATTGGCATGCTCGACGGCGTACTCAGCCTGATTCCGGGTGCCAAGGTCAGCGCGATCGGCCTCGCGCGCAACGAAGAGACGCTGCAAGCCCACACCTATCTGGAGAAGTTGGTTCCGGAGATCAACGAGCGTCTGGCGATGATCATCGATCCGATGCTGGCCACGGGTAGCTCAATGGTGGCGGCGATAGATTTGCTAAAACGAGCTGGCTGCAAAGAAATCCGCGCAATGGTGCTGGTTGCCGCGCCCGAAGGCATAGCTGCGGTAGACAAGGCGCACCCCGACGTAATGATTTACACCGCCTCTATCGACGAACGCTTGAACGAACACGGCTACATCATTCCGGGCCTGGGCGATGCCGGTGACAAGATATTCGGTACCAAGCAGAAGGACGCCTGATGAAGTCGGATGAGTTCAACGATCCACTCTGGCGCACGGTGCTGTCGGGCGCGCAGATGCTGTTCGTAGCCTTCGGCGCCTTGGTATTGATGCCGCTGATTACTGGGCTCGATCCGAACGTCGCGCTGTTTACGGCCGGATTGGGGACGCTGTGCTTTCAGGTGGTGACCGGGCGTCAGGTGCCGGTATTTCTGGCCTCAAGCTTCGCTTTTATCACGCCGATCATTCTCGCTAAAGGTCAGTTTGGCTTGGCCGCGACCATGGGCGGAATCATGGCCGCCGGCTTTGTTTATACCTTTCTCGGCCTTGCGGTAAAGGTGAAAGGCACCGGTTTTATTGACCGTCTGCTGCCGCCGGTGGTGATTGGCCCGGTGATCATTTCGATCGGTCTGGCGATGGCGCCGATTGCCGCCAACATGGCCATGGGTAAAGGCGGTGACGGCGCGGAGCTGATTCCGTATCACATTGCGATGTGGATCTCGATGCCTGCGTTGCTGACCACGATAATCGTCGCGGTGTTTGGTCGCGGGATTTTCCGCCTGGTGCCGATTATTTCCGGCGTGCTGGTCGGTTTCGCGCTGGCGTTTTACTTCGGCGTGGTCGATGTTGCGAAAATCGCCGCAGCGCCTTGGTTGGCACTGCCAAACTTCACTGCACCAGAATTCAACTGGCAGGCAATTTTGTTCATCGTCCCGGTGGCGTTGGCGCCAGCCATTGAGCACATCGGTGGTGTGATCGCCGTCGGCAGCGTCACCGGCCGTGATTACTTGAAGAAGCCAGGATTGCATCGCACCTTGCTGGGTGACGGTATTGCGACCACCGTAGCTGGGGCGTTTGGCGGACCACCGAACACCACTTACGCCGAAGTAACCGGCGCGGTGATGCTGACCAAAAACTACAACCCGAAAATCATGACCTGGGCAGCGATATTCGCCATCAGCCTGGCGTTCATCGGCAAGTTTGGTGCGTTGTTGCAAAGCATCCCGATTCCGGTGATGGGCGGGATTCTTTGCCTGTTGTTCGGTTCGATCGCTGCGGTGGGGATGAATACGCTTATCCGCCACAAAGTTGACCTCGCCGAAGCGCGCAATCTGGTGATTGTGTCGGTGACCCTGGTCTTCGGGATCGGCGGCGTATTGATCGGCACCGGCACTGGCCCGAATGATTTTGGGCTTAAAGGCATCGCCTTGTGTGCGGTGGTTGCGATTGGCTTGAACCTGCTGCTGCCAGGGAATGACAGCTGGAAGCACAAGAAGAAGCTGGAAGAGATGTTGTAAGAGCAAGATTGGGAAATCTGTGGGACCGAATTCATTCGGGAAGGCAAACGACATAGTCATTCAGACAAACCGCGTCGCCTGCTTCCCGAATGAATTCGGTCCTACAGGGGCTTGGGTCTACAACATCACCGGCGCGCGCTCGCACAGTGTGTTTAGTGCCGCAGCCCAATTTGGGTCGTCGTTCAAGCACGGTATCAAGACCAACTCCTCGCCTCCTGCTTCGCGAAATTGTTCTTTGCCGCGGTCGCCGATTTCTTCAAGGGTTTCGATGCAGTCCGCAACAAACGCCGGGCACATCACCAGAATTTTTTTCACGCCGTCCTGCGCCAATGCCGCAAGCCGCGCCTCGGTGTACGGTTCGATCCACTTTGCGCGACCCAACCGAGACTGGAACGAGACCGACCACTTGCCGTCTGCCAAACCCAGGCGCTCCGCAAACAACGCAGCAGTACGCAAGCACTGAGCCCGGTAGCACGTGGCGATGACTTCTGGCGAGGCGGTCTGGCAGCAATCGGCACCCTTGAAGCAATGATTTCCCGTAGGGTCGAGCTTGTGCAGGTGCCGCTCAGGCAAACCGTGAAAGCTCAGCAACAGATGATCATGTGCCTGTTGCAAATGCGGTCGAGCATTTTCTACCAGCGCATCAAGGTACTCAGGCTGATCGTAAAAAGGTTGCAACAACGAAAACTGAATATTCAGTGACTTCGCTTTTACCGCTCGCTTCGCTTCCTCGATCACCGTGGTCACAGTGCTGTCGGCGAACTGCGGGTACAACGGTGCCAGCGTTACTTTTTGAATGCCGCGCGCAGCCAAGCGGGTCAGCACCGTCTCGATCGAAGGCTCGCCATAGCGCATTGCCAACTCCACCGGACCTTGCTTCCACTCCTTGACCATCGCCTGTTGCAGGCGTTGGCTCAACACCACCAGCGGTGAGCCCTCGTCCCACCAGATCGACGCATAGGCATGCGCAGACTGCTCCGGGCGCTTGATGAGAATCAGTGAAACCAACAACCGCCGAACCGGCCACGGTACATCGATAACGTAAGGGTCCATCAAAAACTGATTCAGGTAGCTCCGTACATCCGCGACCTTGGTCGAGGCCGGTGAACCCAGGTTGACCAGCAACAGCGCGTGATCGGTCATGCAACTTCCTTTGTCAGTGGCGACCCAGCACATCATTCAGGGCCGCGTTCAGATCAGTAAATCGAAAGGTAAAGCCTGCTTCCTGCAGCCTGACCGGATGAGCGCGCTGGCCGCCCAGTAACAACAAGGACATTTCGCCCAACAGCGCTTTTAACGCCAATGCAGGTAACGGCATGAACGCGGGCCGGTGTAAGACGCCGGCCAGGGTTTTGGCAAATTCCACATTGCGCACCGGGTTTGGCGCGCAAGCATTATAAGGACCTTGGGCATGAGCCTGATTCAACAGAAAATCAATCAGGGCGATTTGGTCTTGCACGTGAATCCACGGCATCCATTGTCGACCGCTGCCAATGCGGCCGCCGAGGCCGAGCTTGAATGGCAATAAAAGCCGCTGCAAAAAGCCGCCGTCGGGGGCCAGAACCAAACCCGTACGCACCAACACCACCCGCATACCTAGCGCCTCGGCACGTTGTGCGGTTTCTTCCCAGGCATCGCACAGGCGACTGGCAAAATCCAGGGCGACTGGCAGCGCATTCTCGCTCAGTTCACGCTCGCCGCAATCGCCATACCAGCCGACGGCAGACCCCGAAATCAACACGGACGGCCTTTTCTCACGGCGCTCCAGCCATGCGATCAATTGCTCAGTGAGGCCAATGCGACTTTCCCACAGCAAAGTCTTGCGCTTGCGCGTCCAGGGACGGTCGGCGATAGGCGCACCCGCCAGGTTAATCACCGCATCCACAGGCTCGCCACCCAGCTCCTCCAGCGTGGCAATGCCACGCACGGACTCACCGCACAGCGTGGCAACTTCATTGGGCCGACGACTCCAGACCGTGAGCTGATGACCTTGTGCACGCCAGCTTTTGCACAGTTGACGTCCTATCAAACCAGTACCGCCGGTCAGCAATATATGCATGACGCGCTCCTCGCGTGGCGTTCGCCGTAATTCGTTAGTCTATTGATTACCACCTACTGCTTTCGTGCGACGCAGGTGTTGGGGCTGTCACTGCTTGACTGCCCTGACTCAACCATAGGCCACGATTGGGAGCACCCACGCTTTCCTACTCGGGCACTGTCCGTTGGGGTAGTTGAAGAAACCCGTTCAAGGGTCAAACTCAACAAACGACCCATGTAACGTGGCCGAGGCAGCAAGTTATACCGAAAAACAATATTGTACAGGTTTTAACTACGGCGTAGTCTGTACAAACAAGGTAACGAGGCCCCTATGACTGTACCTATCGCAATCATCGGTACCGGCATCGCCGGACTCTCAGCTGCTCAGGCGCTTCACAGCGCGGGGCACCCCGTCCATCTCTTCGATAAAAGTCACGGCAGTGGCGGCCGAATGTCGAGCAAGCGCAGCGATGCAGGCGCTCTTGATATGGGGGCCCAATATTTCACTGCCCGTGATCGACGCTTCGTTGAAGTCGTGCAGCAGTGGCAAGCCAACGGCCATGTCGCCGTGTGGACGCCCCAACTCTACAACTACCAGGCCGGCACGCTTAGCCCATCGCCGGACGAGCAAACTCGCTGGGTCGGTAGCCCGCGCATGAGCGCCATCACCCGAGCTATGCGCGGCGACCTCCCCGTGACCTTCTCCTGCCGGATTACCGAGGTGTATCGCGGCAAACATCATTGGAGCCTGCAGGACGCCGACGGCGTTACCCACGGTCCTTTCAGCCACGTAGTGATCGCCCTGCCAGCGCCCCAAGCGACGACCTTACTGGCTGCCGCGCCGAAACTCGCCAGCGTTGTCGCTGGCGTAAAGATGGAGCCTACCTGGGCGGTGGCATTGGCCTTTGAAACACCCCTGCAAACGCCCATGGAAGGTTGCTTCGTGCAGGACAGCCCACTTGACTGGTTGGCCCGCAACCGAAGCAAACCGGGGCGCGCAAGCAATCTCGACACATGGGTGCTGCACGCTACCAGCGCCTGGAGCAAGCAGCATCTGGACCTCTCGAAGGAAGACGTGATCGAGCAATTGTACGGCGCCTTCGCCGAGTTGGCAGGTTGCGCGATACCCGCACCGGCCTTCACGCTGGCCCATCGCTGGCTCTATGCACGCCCGGCCGGGGCTCATGAATGGGGGTCGCTGTCGGACTCCGACCTAGGTGTGTATGTGTGCGGTGACTGGTGCTTATCAGGCCGTGTGGAAGGGGCCTGGCTCAGCGGTCAAGAGGCAGCCCGTCGACTGATTGAACACCTGGAATGAATACACTTAATCCGCGCAAGTTGCTGCTGTCGAAATGGACAGCAGCCCATCCCCAACACCGTGAAAAACACTTTCTGGTAACCGAACTGTATTGCGACGAAGAAGGCGTAGTGCTGGAAATCGAGCTGCAGGCAATTCTTACCAAGCGCAACGAACGCCTTCCCTGGCGCGCCCTGCAAAACGCCGATGCCTGGCGTATGGGCTGGAAGTAGTAATTTCAGTGCGCACCCGCTTCAACTCCGTCAGGCATCCCCGCGACTCTAAATCCGCGACAGAAGCTGTACAAATAATTTGTACTTGTACAGAATCGAACCTATGATGATTTAAAGCTGTACAGAAATTAACATCTGTACAAGTCTAGATCAGAGGTTTGTCATGACCCGCATTATCCCCATCAGCAAACCCAAGCTCGGAATAAGCGCCTGCTTAATGGGGGCTGAGGTTCGTTTCAACGGTGGGCACAAGGCGTCTCACTTGTGCACTCAAACCCTGAGTGAATATTTCGACTTCGTACCGGCGTGCCCCGAAGTAGCCATCGGCATGAGCATCCCTCGGGAAGCCATTCGTTTGGTGGGCGACACAGACGCTCCGCAAGCCATTGGAAGTGTCCACAGCGACTTAAACGTGACCCAGCCATTAGCTGAGTACGGCGCGCACATGGCTGCGCAAATGAGTGATGTGTGCGGCTACATTTTTATGCAGAAATCACCGTCGTGCGGTCTGGAGCGGGTGAAGGTCTACCAGGACAATGGCCTCCCGGCGCCAGTTGGCCGCGGAATTTACGCCCAGGCATTTTGTGCGCTTCAGCCCAACCTGCCGGTAGAAGAAGACGGTCGTTTGAACGACCCGGTGCTGCGAGAAAACTTCATCACTCGAGTGTTCACTTATGCCGACTGGCAGGCGTTGCTCAGCACTGGCCTGACCCGTCGCGGGCTTATGGAGTTTCACTCGCGCTACAAATATCAACTCATGGCGAACAATCCGGCGCAGTACAAAGTGCTGGGGAAAATGCTCGGTTCCATGGCCAAAGCCGACCCTAACGAGATCGGCCCGCGCTACTTCAGCGAACTGATGAGTGCGCTGAAAAAATGCGCCACGCGGGGCACCCACACTAACGTTCTGCAACACCTCAACGGGTATTTCAAAAAGACCATGAGCCAGGATGACCGTCAGGAGATGCAAAGCCTGATTGGCCAATACCAGCGCGGCGTGGTCCCTTTGATCGTGCCACTGACCTTGCTCAAACATCACTTGCGCCAACATCCGGACCCCTACCTCACCCAGCAGGTTTACCTGCAGCCGCACCCGGAAAATCTCAGCCTGCGCAATGCGATCTAACCTATGACAAGGCTTATGGACAACCCCTCTGACACCCAACCTGAGCCCGATAGTGCTGACTATTTGTTGGCCCTTGAACAAGGCTGGCTGCCGATTCGCGAAGTCGCCCGGCAAACCGGGGTCAACGCAATCACATTGCGTGCATGGGAACGACGCTATGGGCTAGTGATGCCGCAACGCACACCCAAAGGTCACCGCCTGTACTCCGCGGAGCACGTGCAACGCATTCTGGCGATTCTCACGTGGCTCAATCGGGGCGTGTCGGTGGGTCAAGTCAAGCAACTGCTCGATGCGCCGCAGCCGGCGATCAATGATCCAGCGAATGACTGGGACAATCTGCGCCAAACACTGCTGCAGGCCATCAGCCAATTGGCTGAGCGCAAGGTTGATGAAACTTTTAATCAGGCGATGGCGCTGTACCCGCCCCGCACCCTCTGCGCGCACCTTCTATTGCCTCTGCTGGCCGAACTCGAACGGCGTTGGCAAGGGCAGTTCGGCGCACAGCTGGAGCGGGTGTTTTTTTACTCTTGGCTGCGTAGCAAGCTCGGTGCGCGGATTTATTACAACAACCGCCAACTCAGCGGTGCGCCCCTGCTGCTGGTGAACCAGTCCGACCTGCCGCTTGAGCCGAACCTGTGGCTGACCGCGTGGCTGATCAGCAGCGCCGATTGCCCGGTGGAAGTTTTCGACTGGCCGCTGCCCATCGGTGAGTTGGCCTTGGCAGTGGAATACCTGCAAGCCCGTGGGCTGCTGTTGTATTCCAGCAAGGCATTGAACCTGAGCCACTTGCCCAGACTGCTGGCGAACATCACCTGCCCTAAATTGATTACCGGACCAACGGTATGCATCCATAGCTTTGAGCTGTCCGTATCTATCACCAGGATCGAAGGATTAACGCTTGCCGAAGATCCCCTTACAGCCCAAGCCGCATTGCACACGCTCGGGGTTATTTGAGGAATGACTATGCAATTGGTTTGGCTGCGCAACGACCTGCGCCTACATGACAACACCGCCCTGACCGCCGCCATGGGACGCGGTCCGACGATCGCTGTGTACCTGATCAGCGCCGCACAATGGAAAAGCCATGATGACGCCGCCTGCAAGGTCGATTTCTGGTTACGCAACCTATTCGACCTGAGCAAGGCCTTGGGCGCGCTAAATGTCCCCCTGTTGATTCGCCATGCGGACACGTGGGGCCAGGCTGCCGGAGCACTACTCGAACTGTGCAAGCAACACAACATTGAGGCACTGCACCTCAATGACGAATACGGGGTCAACGAGATGACCCGTGATCAGGCGGTGAGCGAAACGCTGCGAAACGCCGGGATTCATTTTTTCAACTACCTGGATCAACTGCTTTTTAAGCCCGGCAGCGTGCTGACCAAGTCCGGTAGTTATTTCCAGGTGTACAGCCAGTTCCGCAAAGTCTGTTATGCACGCCTGCATCAAGCAATGCCCACGTTAATCCAGCGCCCTGGTGCCCAAGCTGCGCTGGATATCCAAAGCGACGCGGTGCCGAGTTCAGTGAAAGGCTTTGTGGCACCTACGCAAGCGCTGCGCGAGCTCTGGCCTGCTGGGGAGGATGAGGCTTTTCGGCGCCTGGACGCCTTCACCAACGAACACATCAGTTATTACGAAAGCCAGCGCGACTTTCCAGCCAAACCAGGTACCAGTCAGTTGTCGGCGTATTTGGCAGCGGGGGTTATTTCGCCGCGCCAATGCCTGCATGCCGCCCTGCGCAGCAATGACGGCGAGTTCGAGACCGGCATGCTGGGCGCGGTGACGTGGATCAATGAGTTGCTGTGGCGTGAGTTCTACAAACACACCCTGGTTGGCTACCCACGGGTATCGAGGCATCGCGCGTTTCGTCCTGAAACCGAGGCGGTGCAATGGCGCCATGCACCGGATGATTTGGCCGCCTGGCAAGAAGCGCGCACCGGCGTACCGATCATTGATGCCGCCATGCGCCAGTTGCTCGACACCGGCTGGATGCATAACCGGTTGCGCATGGTCGTGGCGATGTTTCTGACAAAAAACCTGCTGGTCGACTGGCGCCTGGGTGAGCGATTCTTCATGCAGCACCTGATCGACGGCGACCTGGCGGCCAACAACGGCGGCTGGCAGTGGAGCTCTTCGACCGGCACCGATTCAGCCCCCTATTTTCGGATCTTCAACCCGCTCAGCCAATCCGAACGATTCGACGCTGACGGCCGCTTCCTCAAACGCTGGCTGCCAGAGCTTGCCGATCTGAACAAAAAAGAAATTCACAACCCGGCAGCCGCAGCCGGCCTGTTCGGCGTGGCCAACTACCCGAAGCCCATCGTGGATTTGGCGCGCAGTCGCCAGCGAGCCCTCGCGGCCTTCAAAAACCTGCCTCATCGTCAGCCTGGAGGAAGCCTCCATGAGTGAATACGTACCGGTCATGGGCCGAGCCATTGCTCGGTTGAAGAGGAGAGTGGCATGACGTTAAGCCCGGACGCCCGAAGGATTTGGCTGACTGGCGCCAGCAGCGGTATAGGTTTGGCATTGGCCGAAGTGCTGCTCAACGACGGACACCAGTTGGCGTTGACTGCACGCACGCTAGGTCCATTGGAAGCACTGGAAGTCCGTTATCCAAAGCAGGTCCTGCTGGCCCCGGGGGACCTCACCGACAGCGAGCAAATCAAACAGATTGGCGAACGTATCGCGCAGGTTTGGGGTGCTTTAGACACCGCTATTTTGAATGCCGGAACCTGCGAGTACGTCGACAGTGACCACTTCGATGCAGCCATGATCGAGCGTGTCGTGCGCACTAATTTGTTAGCCAGCAGCTATTGCGTGCAAGAAGTGCTGCCACTGCTACGCCAAGGTAAAAGGCCGCATCTGGTGGCCGTAGCCAGCTCGGTGACGTACCTGCCACTCACTCGCGCTGAGGCGTACGGCGCCTCCAAAGCTGGCCTGCGCTATCTGTTCGAAGCCTTGCGCATCGACCTGGCCCACGAAGGAATCGACGTCACCATTGTCAGCCCCGGCTTCGTCGACACGCCTTTGACCGCTAACAACGACTTCCCGATGCCCATGAGTTGGCCCGTCGATAAGGCCGCACGGCACATCGCCGAGCGCCTGCAACGTACACGTCGCCCAATGGAAATAGCCTTCCCCGCCCCGTTCATTCTTGGCCTTCGAGTGATAGCGATGCTGCCTAAGCGCCTGCAACTCGCACTCGGCAAACGCATGGTCCGCTCATCAAGCACGAAAAAGGGCACCTCATGAAAGTTGCGATCATTGGCAGTGGCATATCCGGACTGACCACGGCGTACTTGCTCAATCGTCACCACGAGATCAGCGTCTTTGAGTCTGCTGACTGGGTCGGCGGGCACACGCATACCGTGGACGTGACCGTGGACGGTATACACCATGCCATTGATACCGGTTTTATCGTGTTCAACGACTGGACCTACCCAAACTTCATTCGGTTGCTGGGCACGCTGGGTGTTGCGTTCAAAGCCACAGAAATGAGTTTCTCGGTCTGTGACCCTAGCTCTGGCGTCGAGTACAACGGCAATTCACTCAATAGCCTGTTCGCCCAGCGCAGCAACCTCTGGTCACCGTCGTTTTGGCTGATGCTACGGGACATTCTGCGCTTCAATCGTGAGGCGCTGGACGACCTTCACAGTCAGCGCATCGGGGACGACACGACCTTGGGTGCATACCTGAAAAGTGGCGGCTATGGCCAGCGTTTCACGGAGCACTACATAGTGCCTATGGGCGCGGCGATCTGGTCAATGTCACTGGCCGACATGCTGAGCTTCCCCGTGCAGTTTTTCGTGCGTTTCTTTAAAAACCACGGCTTGCTCTCGGTCAATAATCGCCCGCAATGGTGCGTCATTGAGGGCGGGTCAAGCCGTTATATCGGGCCATTGACCGCTTCGTTCCGCGACAAAATCCGGCTGAGTTGCCCAGTAAATCGCGTCGAACGTGATGAGCAAGGCGTGCTGATTCACAGCGCCGCCGGCAGCGAGCGTTTCGACAAAGTGGTGTTCGCCTGCCACAGCGATCAAGCCTTGCAGATGCTGGCGCAACCGAGCATGGCCGAACAAGAGATCCTCGGCGCGCTGCCCTATGCCGACAACGACGTTGTGCTGCACACCGACATTCAGTTATTGCCGAAACGGCCATTGGCCTGGGCCAGCTGGAATTATCGCCTTGGCGGTGACGGGCAGCACCTGGCGGCCGTGACCTACGACATGAACATCCTGCAGGGTCTGAAATCCGATACGCGTTTTTGCGTCAGTCTGAACCAGACGGCCGCCATCGACCCGAGCAAAATTCTTGCCCGCTACCGTTATGCCCACCCGCAATACAGCCTGAACGCGGTGGCGGCACAAGAGCGCTGGGAAGAGTTACTGGGGACGCAGCACACCTATTACTGCGGCGCTTACTGGGCTAACGGGTTTCATGAGGACGGTGTGGTCAGCGGTCTGCGGGTAGCGCAGGCGTTTGGGGAATTGCTGTGAACAGCGCCCTGTACAGCGGCTGGATCGCTCATCGGCGATTTTCACCCAAAGCCCATGACTTCCGGTACCAGATCGGCTTGCTGTATTTGGACCTCGCCGAGCAAGACGCTGTGCTCGCGCTGTCGCCATTGGCTGGCAGCAACCGTTTTGCACCGTTTTCATTTCGTCAAAGTGATTACCTGAAAACCTACACCGGTCACGGCGTTTCGTTGATTGATGCAGTTCGCGAGTTGGTCGGGGCTGCTACAGGACGCACGTCGCTGGGCAAAATTTGCCTGTTGACCCAAGCCCGCAGTTGGGGTTTGGCGTTCAACCCGGTGAGTTTCTTTTATTGCTATGACAACGATGGGCAACTGGCGGCGATCCTGTGCGAAGTCACCAACACGCCGTGGGGCGAGCATTACCACTATGTGCTGCCGGCAGACGGCGAAGGCCATCAGCACTTCGCCGTGGCCAAGGCGTTCCACGTTTCGCCGTTTCTGCCACGAGATCTGGAATACCGCATGAGCTTCAGCCCGCCGGACGAAAGGCTCGGTGTACACATGGCTGACTGGCACGGCGAGCTCAAAGTGTTCGACGCCACCCTCAACCTGCAACGCCAGGCCCTGAACCGCGCCAGCCTGCATCGCTATTTGCTCGAATACCCGTGGATGAC
>NZ_JAMFRV010000094.1 GCF_026224925.1 Pseudomonas sp.
CGGCTTATTCGCCGATGTCTTCGTTCCACAGCTGAGGTTTGGTGGCGATAAAGTCGCGCATCAGTTCGACGCACGTGTGGTTCTGCACGACATCGACCTGTACGCCTCTTGAGCGCAGCAACTGCTCCTCGCCCATGAACGTCTGATTTTCACCCACCACAATCTTCGCAATTCCATACAAAAGGATCGCACCGCTGCACATCGCGCACGGCGACAGCGTGGTGTACAACACCGACTCTTTGTAGGTTTTCGCAGACTGGCGGCCTGCATTCTCCAGCGCATCCATCTCGCCGTGCTTAATCGCACTGCCCTCCTGCACTCGCCGGTTATGCCCTCGGCCAATGATCTGACCGTTGTGGACGATAACGGATCCGATGGGAATACCGCCCTCGGCCAATCCCAGTTGAGCTTCGTCTATCGCCGCTTGCATGAATGGGTCCATGGAATCTCCTGAGGCTTACGGGCTTATTGAGTCTTGGCGTCAAGTGCAGCCCAGCTTAGCCGGGTCATGCGGTAGATTTTTACTCCGCGCCGATGGTATTGGCTGTGGATAAATGTATTGAAGCCTAGCTTCTCGATGACGTTCACCGAGGCGATGTTCTCCGGTTCGACGATGGCGATCAATGAATCAACGCCCAGCACGCCGAACGCGCAATCACGGGTAGCTTTCGCAGCCTCGGTGGCCAAGCCTTTACCCCAGTAATCACGGGCCAGTCGATAGCCAATCTCGACTTCTTCGACGCCTTCGACTGGCTCTGCATTCAGCCCACAAAAACCGATAAAGACCGACGTGGCTTTGTCGATAACTGCCCACGGACCGAAGTCGTTGGCTTGGTATGAAAATACGCAGCCTGCAACGAATTCCTGCGTTTCTTTTTCGCTCATCACGCCGCCCACCGAGTGACGCATGACCTGCGCATCGCCCAAAATCGCCGCAAGCGCTGGCACATCCTCGGCTTTCAACTCGCGGATCAGCAGCCTCTCAGTGTGTAGTTGAAATCCTGTCCTGCCCATCTGCGCCTCACCTTACAAGCAAGGGATAGATTTACGCATAACATCCAGAGACATGCGAGCTTCGAGGGAAACGGGTTATGGCATTCAATCCGCACGAAACCTGTAGGAGCGCGAAACGGTCCCAATAGGTTAACTGGTTGGCGAAGCAAGCGCCGCGGTATGTCTGGTAAACCGCGTCGTCTGCTTCCCGAACAAGTTCGGTCCCACTGAATCTCGGCATAACGCCGGATGTTGGGACAATCCCCAAACCGGGAGCGGCGATGGGGTTACAGGCTAGCTTTTACCTTGGTTGCGACTTCGGCGGGGACCCAGGCGGTCCAGACTTCCGGGTGGTCACGCAAGAACGATTGCGCAACAGCGTGCGGCTCCAAGCGTTTTTCACTCATCTGAGCCAATGTTGTGTTGAGTAGATCAATAGGCAGGTCGACCTTCTGGAAAAACGCGACGAGGTCCGGGTACTTGGCGTGAAAGGGTGCAGAAACGCCAATCGCCAAGTGTGCAGGCAGCGAGCGGGTGCCCTTTGGGTTGGGGTTGTTGGCGTCGGACAGGGTTTTCCAGGCTTCAGCATCGAATGGCGGCTCTTCGAGCTTCACCAGCTTAAAGCGACCGAGCAACGGCGTAGGAGACCAGTAATAGAACAACACCGGTTTGCCACGGCGGATCGACGAGCTGACTTCGGCATCCAGCGCTGCACCAGAACCGGTGCGGAAATTGACGAAGCTATCGTTCAGGCCATACGCCTTGAGTTTTTGCGTGTTGACGATTTCCGATGTCCAGCCGGTTGGGCTGTTAAGGAAGCGTCCTTGTTTCGGTGATTCCGGGTCGCGGAAAACATCTTTGTATTTCGGCAGGTCCGACACTGATTTCAGGTCCGGCGCGAGGGCTTTGATGCCGCGCTCAGCGTCGCCTTTGATCACGTACTCGGGTACCCACCAACCTTCTGTGGCGCCTTTGACGGTATCGCCAAGGCCAAATACCTTGCCTTCGCTTTCTGCCTTGATCCATACAGGACTGCGGCCAGCCCACTCTTCACCGATAACCTGAACATCATCCTTGGCCAGCGCCGCTTCCAGGCTGACAGTACTACCCGGCAACGTGTCGGTCGGGTAGCCATATCCCTTCTCGACAATGGTGCGCAGGATTTCAGTGATCAAGCTGCCGCTTTCCCACGTGATATCACCAAAATGGATAGGTGCCGCTTTTTCAGCCGCAAACACTGGCTGCGTGAGCATTCCCAACGCCAATACCGTGCTGCCCAACAGATGCTTTATCGATGTCATGATTGTCTCTTGGTCATTGGAGGTGCAGTGCTTTTTTATAGACGCCATGCACCGATTGTTCCATTACCAGCCTGAAGCAACGTTGGTACCTTCAGGCAGCGGGAAAAAGCCTTGTTCATGTAATCACTGACGGAACGTTGGCAAATACCCAGTTCGTTTGCGATCTGTGGATAAGTCAGGCCATTGACGTGTGACAACAGGAAAGTCGCTTTGACCTTGCTTGGTAGACGGTCGAGTGCGGTGTCGACCGCCTGCAGGGCTTCGATCACCTGTGCGCGATTCTCAGGCGAATGGCCATGCGGTTCAAGGTCATCGGGCAAGCCGTTGAAATAATCCCGTTCCAGGTCGCGCCGTCGCCAGGTCTGGTACAGCAAACGTTGGGCGATGGTGGTCAATAACGCCCGAGGCTCTCTTATCGGCACCACGCTGGGCGACGCCAATAGCTGGGCGAACGTTTCTGCGGCGATGTCTTCAGCGCTGACGCTGCAATTAACGTGGCGACGCAACCTGCGGCACAGCCATTCATAGTGGCTGCGAAACAGAGCGCCCACATAGTCGCGATGGGATAGAGAGGTGCCGGACATGATGGCTCCAGTGAGGTTGGGTACTGCGTATGTCCGGTGTTCCGGTGGAGCCATCCTAGCAAGCGTTCTTATTCTTTAATAATATTTAAACGGTATTTTTATATTCCTTAACTGAATATCAGAAAATTATTAATTTCATATCAACCGCGGCAATCCCAGCTCTTCAGCCTCACGCTGGTAATCAAGCAGTACCTGATAATCCGCTTCCCTGGCAGGCAATACGCTGTGAATCGCCAGCGTCCCCGCGACCTCGGGCAGGTCTTCCAGGGCCTGGTTCATCGCGTGACGAATGCGTTCAGCGTCGGTAGCATCAAGGGAAACAGCACCGATGTAGGGCAAGGTCGGGCTAATCGCGCTTCGACCAATAACACGCAGGCCATCGACTTCGGTACTGGCAGCTTGGACGAGGTAGTCATAGGTCACGCTGTCGATGGCGGCCAAATCCCCACGCCCTTCACGCAGCCAGCGCATGCTTTCGCGATGTCCGCCTGTCAACGAGACCGCTCCAAAGAAGCGTCCGTCACGCTGCAACGGCGCTAGGCGATGACGAAGCAGGTTCATTCCGGAGTTGGAATCTTCGTTGTTGACCAATCCATGACTGCCATGGAACTGCTCAAGCTCGGACCTCGGATCACCTTCACGGGCCAGCAGCAGGCTGCAATGCGTTCCATCAGCGCTATGCGCAAGACGATAGTCCGGACGCCCGATCAACCGCACCTTGCCGCGCAATGCCGTCATCAGCGGGTAACCACAGGTCTGGCTGAGCAACAGATTCGGCGATAACCACAACGGCATTAAATCCACGTGGTCAGTAGGGTCCCGAGCGATGTCGAGGCGTTGCGCGATACGCGTCAGCCACGCTTCATTGGCCGCACGCAGCCGGTCCGGCGCGGTGTACATCAGTAACTCGGCAAAGCCATGGGTCATGCTCGAATCCCTGCATCAAAGGGCAAGAGGCGTCAGGCGTGTGGATGTTGCGGGCTGTCGATAGGCCTCAAACTGTGCTTGCGGAACAGTTCACCATAGCCGCGCACCAGAAAACCACCGCTGCGTGCCAACCATTGTTCGCGGCGGGCCTGGTAGACCCGCGGCAGAAAATACCAGGGCAAACCGGGCAAGTCGTGGTGGACAAGGTGCAGGTTCAAATGCAGAAACAAACCACTCCAGATCCACGCCGCTTCGTTGATGACCGTTCGCTGTTCCGGGCGCTCGGTGGGGCGATGTTCATAGTACGAACGGACCATCGACACCGACAGCGCAGGCAACGTGACCAACAATACGTAATGCCAGACCGGCAGAACACTGAAACGTGCGATAAACCAGAACATCAGCAGCGTGAACGCAGCGTGTGTCAGCCACATGCGCCACGCCTGTAAGTCGCCGCGCCGTAACTGGGAGAACACTTCACGGACCAGCGCCAGCAAGGCCAGCGGCGCGCCAAACAGTAACCGTCCGGGCAAGGTTTTATCCAGCCAGCGCAGGCTACGCATAATACGTGGTGTGTGTTGCCAGTGCTGCTGGCTGAGGTAACGGCTTTCCGGGTCGAGGCCCGGCAGCGTTAAATCGTCATCGCAGTGATGAGCCAAGTGCGTGTCGCGATAAAGCGTGTACGGATACCACAGCGCGAACGGTGCGTAGCCCAACGCTTTATTCAGCCATAGCCAGCGCGTTGGATGACCGTGAAGCAATTCGTGCTGCACCGACATCCACAGCACCACCAGCACAATCATCAGCGCGGTTGTCGGCCAGAGCCCGAGCCAATGGCTGCCGAGCAACAGTCCAAACCAGCCGCAATAGACACCCAACAACAATAACCAGGTAGGCCATTCGGTGTGGCCAGTAAAACTCTGCCGCAGGCGCAACACGTCGCCATGCTGGGCATCATCAAGGTAATGGGGCATTAAGTGCTTCCTGCGTCAGGGCTGGATCAGTCGTAAATGCTGACTTCAATCCTGTTGTGCGATGACGCAGCGAAATCGTGTAGATCGATGGGTTATGAACTTAGAACGGTAGAAACAGAAGCGGAGCCCGAGAGGCTCCGCACTACTGAATCAATGGCTGAGCATTGAACTCAACTGTCTTTCTTGGCCTTCTTGTCAGCGCGTTTTTCTTGGAGAGTTTTTGTCGGTTTTTTCTTGTCAGCTTTCTTTGATTCCATGCCTTTGGCCATGATGCTTACTCCGCTGTTGGGGGATCTGGGCTCAGTTATACACCTAATCGGGCGCCATACCGACACCCAATGCAGCACGTTATGATGCGCCGCACATGAAGCGGTCATTAAGGCTGCGCCCTTCTCTGATCTGCCGCCGTCGCGCTATCGAGTCTTATGCCTGCCACCTACTTTTGCGTGTTGCCCGAAGCGTGCAAACCGCTGCTGAACAAGTTCTATAAAGCGCATAAATCGCCCATGCGACCCGTCAACGAGGCACAGCTGTGGGTGGCGAAACAGCAGGACATTGTCGGTGCGCTGTGCCTGAGCACTGTTGCTGACGGGCACTGGCTGACCGGATTATTCGTCGCGCCGTCGTTGCGCGGCCAGAGCATCGCCAGCGATTTGATTCGCGAGGTATTGGCGCAGACTGCCAACCCCGTCTGGTTGTTCTGTCATCCCGATCTACTCGGCTTTTATCAACGAGCTGGATTTGAGCCCGATTCCGCGTTGCCGCAGGCTTTGGCAGAGCGCTTCGCACGCTACAGCAGAACCAAACCTTTGATCGCCATGAGCAGGCTAAACCGTCAGCCATAGAACCATTGGTTGTATGCACTGTGAAAAAAAGTGTGATCGCGGTGATAAATCTGCGTGGTAGCCTTTGCGCTAACGGGCCTGGATCGGGCCAAAACGACAAGGATTGGTATGAAGTTCCAGCTTATCGCTTGCTCCCTCGCCGCGCTGTTTGGGATTGCTCACGCTCAGGCCGCGGATATCCATGCGCCAGCGTCTACAGTGACTGCTGCGCAGTTCGCAAAAGTATTGTCGGGCCCTTGGCGCGCACCGGAAAACAGCGCCCGCGATCAGTACCGTCATCCGCAACAAACCTTGCAGTTCTTCGGTTTGCGCGCCAATCAGACCTTGATTGAAATCACCCCCGGCAACGGCTGGTACAGCGAAGTGCTGGCGCCATTGCTCAAGGACAAAGGTCGCTATATCGCGGCCGTGCAATCGACTGCCACCGGCGACAACTCACGCAAGGCCGCTGACCGACTGAAACAGAAATTTGCCGCCGACCCTGCGCATTACAGCAAAGCACAGATCGTTGAGTTTGATCCGCAGACGCCAGTCTTCGGCAAACCCGCCTCGGCCGACACAGTGCTGACGTTTCGCAACGTGCATAACTGGGTTATGGAAGACGATGCACCCGCGATGTTCAAAGGGTTTTACAACGTGCTGAAAAAGGGCGGCACCTTGGGTGTAGTCGACCACCGTGCCAAAGACGGTGCATCTCAAGAGTCGATCAAAGACAGCGGTTATCTGCCCACGGCTTACGTCGTAAAACTCGCCACCGATGCAGGGTTTGTGCTTGCCGGCAGCAGCGAAATCAACGCCAATCCGAAGGACACCAAGGATTACTCCCAAGGCGTCTGGACCCTGCCGCCGACCTTGACCATGGGGGATCAGGATCGCGATAAATACCTGGCCATTGGCGAATCCGACCGCCTGACCCTGCGCTTCATCAAGCCCGCCCACCCAACAAAAGCAGCGGGCAAAGCCAAACCGTGATTATTCGTCGGCGTTAGGGTCCATGTCCGGAAATAACACGTCCATGTAGCCGAATTTGCTGAAATCAGTGATTCGCGATGGGTACAGCCGGCCAATCAAGTGGTCGCATTCATGCTGCACCACGCGCGCGTGAAAACCGTGCGCGGTGCGCTGGATAGGCAAACCGTCCGGATCAAACCCTTCGTAACGAATGTGCTCGTAGCGATCGACCACACCGCGTAAACCCGGCACCGACAGGCACCCTTCCCAGCCCTCTTCCATGCTCGGATTGAGCGGGGTGATCAGCGGATTGAGCAAGATAGTTTGCGGCACGGCTTCCGCTTCAGGGTAACGTTCACTGTGCTCAAAGCCGAAGATTACCAGCTGCAGATCGACGCCAATTTGCGGCGCGGCCAAGCCGACGCCGCCGACACTGTCCATGGTTTCAAACATGTCGTCGATCAAGGCCTTTAGCTCGGGCGTACCGAACATCGATTCAGGCACGAGGGGCGCAATGCGCAGCAGGCGCTCATCGCCCATTTTCAGAATTTCGCGAATCATACAAACCCTTGTCTGTTAGACGATGGGTAATCGTGCCACATCAGGCCTACGATTCGTCAGCCCTTGCAGTGATTGGCACCGAATTATTATGGCCCAGCCCCGAGTTATGCTTGGTCGACTGCGGGTTATGACCACCATCACCGACTTCTTTCTCGCCGGGATTCTTGCCCTCTGAGTGCATGTGCTCGATGACCGCGTTCATCTCCGCGCCAAGTAGCAACACTGCGGCCGATATGTAGAAGTACAGTAACAGCACAATGATCGCGCCGATGCTGCCGTACATGGCGTTGTAGTTAGAGAAGGTCTTGACGTAATAACCGAACCCCAGCGAAGCGATGATCCACACCACCACCGCTAGCACAGAGCCTGAGGTGATGAAACGAAACTCTTGCTTCACGTCGGGCATGACGAAATACATCAAGGCCACGGCCACCATCATCAAAACGATAATCACCGGCCAGCGCAGGATGGTCCACAACGTCACAATAAAATCTTGCATGCCGATTTGGCCAGCCAGCCAACTCATCACTTGCGGCCCGGTGACCATCAGCGCGGCAGCGGCCAGGAGCATCCCGGCAATTCCAATGGTATAGAGGATAGAGAGTGGAAAACGCTTCCAGATCGGCCGCCCTTCGGTTACATCGTAAGCAGCATTCATGGCGCTCATCATCAAGCGCACGCCAGCCGAGGCAGTCCATAAGGCAACCACAATACCAATCGATAACAGCCCGCCCTTGGATTGCTGCAACTGATCGATGACCGGATTGACCTGGTCCAGTGCTTGGGGCGGCAAAACCAATTCAGATTGCAACCGCAGCCAAGAAAAGAAGTCCGGCAGGTGCAGGAACCCGATCAAGGCAATGAGGAATAGCAAGAACGGGAACAACGAGAACAACATTTGATAAGCCAATGCGGACGCGTAGGTCGACATTTCGTCTTTTATGAACTCATTGACGGTCCGCACCAACACCTTCCGCATGGGAAGGTCGCCTAAATTCGGGAAAATCATGATATCTCCTTACGACTCAAATCAAGCTGACTTAACTATTGACGGGGCAAGCGCTTCAATTTCAAGCCTGCATGTTCGAGGGCTGGCGTTTTACCTTAACGTAGCCTAGTTGGCGACCGTAGAGAGGTATCAAATTCTGTCAGCCGACTGTGCTGGCAGAGGGTTGCAACTCATAAAACAACGGCCACACTAGATGGCCGTTGCGCTTAACGTTAAGCCAACTGATCGGCTCACGCTTTATCGACACCTTTTTTCACCGCGTCTTTCGCTTTGCCTATCGCTTGTTGGGTGTCACCTTTGATTTCTTGGGCTTTACCTTCGGCTCTGAGCTTCGAATTGTCAGTGGCTTTGCCTACGCCTTGCTTGACGTTACCGACGGCTTCGTTGGCCATACCTTTGACTTTGTCGCCAGTGCTACTCATGGTGATTCTCCTGAATCGAAAAAGTAGGTGTCGTGTGCTCGACATTACGATTGACGCCCTCCCTAACGCAGAGTTTCATAAAGTTTCTATTCGGCTATTCCGTTCGTCGTCAAATTCAAGCCTCAAAAACCAGCTCATTTGCCCACAGTTTGCAGGTTTAACTTTAAGTTTTGGCAGCTACCCCCGAGAATGCTCGACGCAGTCAGGCTGGGGTCGCCAAGGCCACCGCACTGAACACACAGATCCACAGGAACGTTATGAAACTCGATAAAAAACTGGCCATCGCCCGCAGAAACCAGGCACTCGGCGGTGCCGTGCTCGGCACCAACAACAGCCATTTCACCGCGCTGAATGCCAACAAAAACATTTGGTGGTTTGACCTGCCCATGGGTCGCCTGCAAATAGGTCAGTACGAATGGGTGCATTTGCTATTGCACACGCCGAGCACTGATCAACTGCTGCACCTGAAAGTGCCGACCGTCTTTTTGCGCGATCACATGGAAGGCTTGGTCGTTCGTAACAAAGACAAGCGCAACTGCACCGTCAGCCTGGAATTGAGTGCAGACAAGGACTCGTTTTTGAAAGACGTACGCCCCGATGGCGCTAACGTGCAGTTCGCCTCGTTCGTGCAGAAATAACGCTCCCCGGCTCCCCTGTGGGACCGAATTCATTCGGGAAGGCGTCGTGTCAGATACAGACGATGCCAGATGTGAGACCCACTCCCGAATGAATTCGCCCCCACAGTGACGTCAATCGGCAGTGGGCTACCCACTTACACATACCCGCGCATCTGCAGCCTGCTAGTGACCCAATAACCGCCCGCCCCCGCTAGCCCTGAAACCACTACACCCCACAGCAGATCAACCATTGCCATTTGTGCCGGCCAGCCTTGCAGCGTCGCCCAATTGGACAAGTCGTAGGTCCCATACGCCATTAACCCCAGAAACGCGCTAGCCGCCGCGGCCCTGCCCAACCGTTCGCGATTTAACCCCGGCAGCACCCCGAATACGACGATCCCTAACGCGTACAACAGATAAAACGCGATGGCCGGGCCAACGACCGGTTTCTCCAGCATCAAGGGTCCCAGCCAACTTCTGTACTGCGGTCCCATCAACAGACCGAGCCAGATTCCGTCGCACACAAGAAGCACCAGCAGCGTGCTGACATAGGCGGTAAGGTATTTTTTCATCGGGACCATCCTGACGGTTGGAGCAGGCGATGCGGGAGGGAGCCCCCCGCAGAACTAAGTAGACCCTGCGGCTAACTGATTTGATCCTCCGAACGGGGGGACTTTTTTGTTGATGTAGCAGTCAGTGTTAGGTAGCGGTCATGGAGAATTGGATATGAACAGTGATAGTCAATTGAAAGTCGACATCTGGAGTGACTACGTGTGCCCCTTTTGTTACCTGCAACTGTCAATATTCGAACAGCTGCAGCGGGAATACGGAACCAGAATTACTGTGCAGTGGCATGCCTTTGAACTAAGACCTGAACCGCTTGCTACCCTGGACCCTGGAGCCGATTACTTGCGCGCCACTTGGTTACAACAAGTTTATCCCATGGCAGAAAAACGCAACGTACTGATGAAGCTGCCCCCGGTTCAACCCCGCAGCCGTGCTGTACTGGAGGCCGCCGCTTTCGCCAAAGCGCAAGGCAAGTTTGACGCATTCCATAGAGAGGCGTTTCGCTCGTTTTTCGAATTTGGTCGCGATATAGGTGATGTTGCGGAGCTACTGGACATGGGCACTCGTGCCGGTTTGGACAGGCACGCCCTGAGCAGCGCTTTATCCAATCATCATTACACCGACCAGATTGTGGCCGACGAGGGGCTTGCCGATAAGCTGGGATTACGAGGTGTACCGGCCTTTTTGATTCGCCGCGCCGATCAACCTTTAAGCGAAGCCACCGTGCTAAACGGGGCGATGAGCATTGACCCGTTCAAACGGGAAATTGACAGGCTGTGCGCGTGATACCACGCTGAATCGATACGGGGAGCCTGGCATCGGCTCCCCTCTCAGGGATTTACACCAAGTCGATACGGTCTGCGTGAATAACAATCAGGCCCTGCTTGTACAGCGCGCCGATGGCTTTTTTGAAGTTACCCTTGCTGACGCCGAACAAGCCGCTGATCACTTGCGGATCGCTTTTGTCGCTGACTGGAAGGGTGCCGTTGTTATCGCGCAATTTGGCCAAAATCTTCGAATTCAAGCTACCCGCCGCTTCTTCACCGACCGGTTGCAGGCTCAGGCTGATATTGCCGTCAGCGCGAATTTCTTTGATGAAACCCTTCTCTTCTTTGCCGGGACGCAAGAACTTGAACACTTCGTTCTTGTGGATCAGGCCCCAGTGCTTGTTGTTGATAATGGCCTTGAAGCCCATATCGGTCGCTTCGGCCACCAGCAAATTGACCTCCTGGCCGACGGTATAATTGGCCGGGGTTTTGTCCAGGTAGCGGTCCAGCCGAGCGGTGGCTGTAATGCGACGAGTGTGCTTGTCCAAGTAAACATGAACGACGCAGTACTCGCCGGCTTGCATCGTGCGCTTCTCTTCGGAGTACGGCAGCAGCAGATCCTTGGACAAACCCCAGTCGAGGAAAATGCCGATGCTGTTCACTTCGAGAACTTTCAAGCTGGCAAACTCACCGACCTGAACTTTTGGCTTTTCAGTGGTGGCAATCAGCTTGTCATCACTGTCTAGGTAAACGAAGACTTTGAGCCAGTCTTCATCTTCGCTGGGAATATCTTTAGGAATATAGCGATTAGGCAGCAGGATTTCGCCGTCCTGAGCGCCGTCCAGATATAAGCCAAAGTTAGTGTGTTTTACCACTTGCAAGCTGTTGTAGCGCCCGACTAAAGCCATTTCCAAATACCCTCATTACGTAGGCGGCATTCTACCCGACTTTGCTGATTGTGTTTGCGGCACTAGAAAAATCAAGCATTTACTGAAGATTTCCGAGCCTACGAAGTCGCGTGTTGTTACCCCGCTCGTCAGGTCAGCCAAGCGCTTGGGATGCTCCCGAGCCGTTGCCCGTCCGCAACGGGGAAAATAACTTTCCTGCTAAAACAATCGGTTAGTGGTTGAGAGCCCAAGCGGTGGGTTTAAAAATACCCCGTGGAACCAATAATGTTTTAGGGCTATATTTCCCAAGCAATTGTCAAGCGATTCATATACAATTGCTGGCCGTATTGAATTTATATAGGTCCCTGGCAGCCATGCGTGTAAAAGCATCCAATTCAAAACCAAAGGCAGCTCCAGCCGTTGAGACCAGCGAGTCGATCAACGCACAAATTGCAGCTTTCTTGAAAACCGGTGGTGAAATCCAGCAGATCGCCAAAGGCGTCAGCGGCCAGACTTTCGGTCCGTCCAAGCAAATCACCCTCGGCAAAAAGTAAGTTTCCCCCGCTTCAGCTGTCGATCTCTATGCGCTTTGGTTTCAAGGCGCTAGCCATCGATCCTTCTTAGTCCGAACCGCCCGTGAATGTTGTTTTCAGCGGAATCGACCATGAACAAATGGATTATTTTCTGTGCGTTGCTGTGTCTAGGCGGATGCGCTCACCGTTGCGACAATTCCGGTAGTTTCAATTCGAACAGCGAAGCATCGCTGAGCGGCAGCCCTTGCCGCGCGGAATACCTGCTCTATCAGAACGACATGCTTCAAGCGAAGATGCTGGTCAGCACAGGAGGCAATGAAAACACTGAATTGGCAAAGGCAATGCTCCAGCGGGCAGCCCGCCAAGATCAAAGTGGCGAGGCCGAGTTCTATCAGGCTGTGTTATTGATTCGTGACGGCGGCGCGTCTTCCAGGTCCGGCGACTTGCTTGAACAGGCTCCCAAACGTAAACACCCCCTGGCGATTGCCTTGCTCGCTCAGCAGCTAGCGGTCTCGGACCCAAAACAAGCTGAACGATACCGCGCCAACTATGCCGAACTGGATGTGGCTACCAGTGGTTACCCTTCGCTTGAACAAGCGCAGAACGTCGCCGATGGCCTGATCGCGCCACCCGTGCGACATATACCGTAATGCCCGATTCGATTTAAGGAAGTCAGGCCCCAAGGAACGTCTACACATGCGCAAGTCGATCATGCTTTTGATGGCTGCAGTTCTGGTGATGTCTGGCTGCACCCGTATTGGGCTGGCCTATCGACACCTTGATGTGATCATTCCTTGGTCAGTTAACGATTATCTGGGCATGAATTCCACGCAAAAGCGCTGGCTGGATGACCGCCTAAAAGAACACCTGAGCTGGAATTGCACCACACAAGTTCCCGGCTACGTCGCTTGGCTGGACAACTTGCAGCACATGGTGGAAACCAACCAGGTGACCGAGGCGGCACTTAAAGCACGTACAGCTGAAGGTAAGCTGGCGATTGAGCAGATATCCAAACAAGTCACGCCATCAGCCGTCGAGCTGCTCAGCCAGCTGGACGACAAACAGGTGCAGACCCTGCGAGAGGCATTCGCCAAAGACTTGCGCGAGCACAAGGAAGAATTTCTTGACCCACCGCTGAACCAGCAGATCACCGAACGGGCGCAGCGCATGGAGAAACGTTTGGCTCCGTGGATCGGCGACTTGAACGCGGCTCAGCATCAGCGAGTAGCCGCTTGGTCGGTGACGTTGGGTGAGCAGAACCAAATGTGGATCGACAACCGCGCCCATTGGCAGGGGCTGTTCATTGCCGTCCTCCAGCAGCGCAAAACACCTGATTTTGCGCAACGTATCTCGCCGTTGTTGCAAGACCGGAGCAGTTTCTGGACACCGCAATATCGTCAGGCCTACGACCAAACCGAACAGGCTGCAATCCGCCTGCTAGTGGATTTAATGGCTGATAGCACACCGAATCAACGTCAGCGCCTGATCAAGAAAATCGGCGAAGTGCGGGAAGACTTTGCCGATTTGAGTTGCCTGAAGGCTGCTACAAAATAGTCGGCACCAGTTAAACCTCAGTGTTTCAAACACTCACGCAATCTGCGCTTTAGACGCCACGCTATCAAACGTATCCGGATCCAGCGCATCGACCTGTTCGTCCAGCACTTGGCGCGGGTGGTCGTTGCCGGGAATGCTGCTGTCGATCAAGGCCAACAGGCTGGCTCCGCGCGAGGTAAGGGTGAAATTATTGCCGGTGCTGCCGTCGTCTTCCGGCCGAGGTTCAATGAACCCACCCCTGTACAGCACCAACTCATAATCTGCCGCCGTCGTTTTTAGTTCATCCAAATTGCCAATCGGTGAACCTTCAGCCGCCAAGGCCGCAGCATATTCCTCGGCATAGGCGCGAGGAGCAAAGCTTTTGCCTGCGCCGTTTTGCACTTCATGCAGCAAGCGCTCGATCAGATCCCAGTTATATTCCGTCATGATTGTTCGTCTCCAGCCAACATGGGTAATGCCCGCGGCTGCTCGCCGCCGGGTTCGGCTACATACATGTGTGACCGGTTCCTGCAGCCACCGTTCAGCGATCGCGACTCACTAGAGCGCTGAACTTTTTCCCGATTCGCCCCCTCAACCTGATAAGCACCTTAAGGAAAGAGGCAGAACATGAAGATCCTGCTGAGCATCACGACCGCCCTTACATTGCTGTCGGCGATCCCTGCGTGGGCCTGCACGCCCGAAGAGGCCGAGGCCAAACGCACGCAACTGGCCGAGGAAGTCCACAAGCTAACGCAGCAGAACCCCGAAAAAGCCAAAGAGATGAACCAACAATTGCAGGACATGAACCTGGACACCGCCAGCAAAGACCTGCCGGACAAATGCCAACTGATCGATCAACGGCTTAAGGATTTGGACTCTGCTGCGAACAAGGCCAACGGCTGATTAAACGTCAGCCATAAAAAAACCGGCGCATCCAATGCGCCGGTTTTTTATTCACTAGATGACCAAACCAGCTTATTCAGCCGCAGGCGCTTCTGGCTTACGCTTTTTCAGCGGCGCCTTGCCATCTGCACTGACCAACGACAACGCGTCAGTTTTCGGCCGGTTAGTGATCTTGCGTTTGGTCGGCGCCTTGGCGCTGCCCTTTTTGTCAGTTTTCTTGTCGCCGGCTTTAACCTTCTTCTTCACGCCAACCGCTTTGCCCGACGCCTTGACTTTCTTCGGTCCGCCGTAGGTGCCTTTGACTTCCTTGATGGTGCGACGCTCGAAGCTTTGCTTCAAGTAACGCTCGACACTGGACATGAGGTTCCAGTCGCCGTGGCAGATCAGCGAGATCGCCAAACCTTCACCACCGGCACGGCCCGTACGACCGATACGGTGTACATAGTCGTCGCCGCTGCGTGGCATGTCGAAGTTGATGACCATGTCCAGGCCTTCAACGTCCAGGCCACGAGCCGCCACGTCAGTTGCTACGAGGATTTTGACGCCGCCCTGCTTCAGACGGTCGATGGCCAGCTTGCGATCTTTCTGGTCCTTGTCGCCGTGCAGCACGAACGCTTTGTATTCCAGCGCAACCAGACGGCCGTACAGCCGGTCAGCCATGGCACGGGTGTTGGTGAAGATAATCGCTTTTTGATAGGTTTCGTTGGCCAACAACCAGTGAACAATCTTTTCTTTATGGCTGTTGTGGTCAGCAGTGATGATTTGCTGACGGGTGCCCGCAGCAAGCTCACTGACGCTGTTGACCTGCAAATGCTGCGGATCGGTCAGCACTCGGCCGATCATTTCACGCAGACCCGCGCCACCGGTGGTCGCCGAGAACAACAGGGTTTGCTGACGGTTTTTGCATTCACCGGCCAGACGCTCGACGTCTTCGGCAAAACCCATGTCGAGCATGCGGTCGGCTTCGTCGAGAATCAGCAGTTCGACTTGGGACAGGTCCAGATTGCCAGCATTGAGC
>NZ_JAMFRV010000095.1 GCF_026224925.1 Pseudomonas sp.
CGGATCGACGCCAAGACCAGCGCATTCATCAAGAACTTCGCCAGTGGTTCAGATTCAGTGGGTGCCGCGCGGCAGAACGCTTATCACCAGAACTCCGAACGCTTTGAAGATTTGATCATCGGCCCGAACCTGTGGGCTGGTTTTGGTAAAGCCAAGCCAGGCCCAACCATTGGTCTTGTTGGCAGCCACGAGAATGTCGCCGAACGTTTGGCTGAATATCAAGACGCAGGTTTCACCACGTTTATCCTGGCCGGCAATCCGCACTTGGAAGAAGCCCTGCGTATTGGTCAGGAAGTGTTGCCGTTGGTCCACGCGCGGCCCGTGCATAACGTTGAATCCATCAGCGAGCGCAAAGTCGCCAGCTAATCATCCAGGATTGCCGGTGTTCCTTCGTCTTACGTGGACCACCGGCAACGCTTCGCATAGCGGTAGGTGCGGACCGCGAAAAATCCACGAGTGCAAAGCCCAGATGTCGCTGCTGCTGATTCACGGCCACCTGTTGATCGGTTGCTGCTGGAGAAGCAACTTCCCGCTCTAAAATCTGTATAGAAAACCTTGTCCCCCGCAGCCACGGGGCTTTGCGACGTCGAAAGGTGCGTGGCATGACGGTTGCAATAACAGTCGCAGGGCAGGTGAATTGTTCACTGCCTATTTTTTCCGATGGCTATTTGGAGACGAGTTCATGAGTCAACCACTAGATACGCTTTGGTACACCCGTTGCCCGGTTCCGACCGGCCTTGGTATCGCCGTGCAAAAAGGCTGGCTGGAAGAGTCACTGACCGCGCAAGGCACACAGATCAAATCATTGCGTGAATCCGAAGAGCTGGCCATTCGCGAATCGCACTTCGATCACACGCTGCGTAATTCAGTCCGACACGGTGGCAACATCCCAGCAATTTGGGCCCGCGCAAGTGGCCGAGAAACCCGGGTTATCGGCCTGTCCTGGGCAGATGAAGTGCAGTTAATCCTAACTACCCAAGACAGCGGAATCAGGACCGTAAAAGACCTGAAGGGCCGCAAGTTTGGCCTACCACATAAGATCGATGCGCAAATCGATTTCACCCGCGCGCAAGCCCTTCGTGGGTTAGAAAACGCCCTTAGGCTTGATGGCCTGGAGGTCAGCGATGTCGAATTGGTGGATTTCCTGCAAGAGGGGACGTTCAGCGACGAGGCGGCCATAATAGTTAACGGCATCGCCAACTTTGGCGGACCACGCAAGAGCCGGCAAAACGCCGAATTAGTTGGTTTATTGCGCGGGGAAGTCGACGCCATCTTCCTTAAAGGTGCCCACGCCATCCAACTTGCCCATCAGTTTGGCCTGCACACCGTCATCGATACCGGCTCACACCCTGAGCCGTTGATTCGCTCCAACAACGGCACACCTCGTACGCTGAGTGTCGATCTGAATCTGCTGGAACAGCATTACGACGTGGCGGTGAGCATTCTCGACGCGGTAGTTCGTGCAGAGCAATGGGCCTGGAATCACCCAGAAGATACCCGCCGTTTTCTCGCCCATGAAACCAATAGCAGCGAATTTTGGGTCACCGCCGCTTATGGCGAAGACGCCCATAAACGCTTAAACACCAATTTGGATGAGCGCTCGATAGACGCGGTTCAGGATTTCACCCACTTCCTGCACCGCTGGAACTTCATCCCGCAGACCTTCTCGGTGCGTGACTGGATCGACACCCGTCCGCTCGAGACACTGCGCAGTTCGGTCGCGACACTAGCGAGCTGACTCGACCCGCTTCGCGTCTTGCAGCCCAGGCTACGAGGCATCCGCCGCATGATGCTAAAAAGCCTGGGCTGCCCGCGTGCCCCTTTTACGCTTGGACCGTTATCAATGAGCAAGCCACTCGACACCCTTTGGTACACCCACAGCCCAGTACCGACCGGCCTCGGCATTGCCGTAGAATCCGGCCGCCTGGCTGAAGCTTTCAAACCTTTTGGCACTAACATTCAAAACTTGCGCGGGTCCTCGGACCGAGATATTCGCGAGGCGCACTTCGACCACCATATGCCCAACTCGGTACGTCACGGCGGCAATAGCCCATCAATCTGGGCCCGTGCCAACGGTCAGGCCACCCGGGTCCTCGGGTTGTCCTGGAGCGACGAAGTACAGCTGATTTTAACCACAGCTGAAAGCGGCGTGAAAACCGTGCGTGACTTGCGCAACCGACGCTTCGGCATTCCCAAATGGGCCAACGTACAAATTGATTACAACCGCGCTCAAGCCTTACGGGGTCTGGAGAACGCGTTGCGGCTCGAAGGCCTGGACGTCCACGACGTCGAACTGGTTGATTATCCGTACGGCGGAACCCACAGCGACGAACCGATACGTCATGTGTATGGCGCGCAGATTTCTGAAAGCCGCAGCCGTCAACGCCGACGCAACAATGAACTGATTGGTCTACTGCGCGGTGACATTGATGCCATTTTTGCCAAGGGCGCGCACGGCATGCAACTGGCCGACGAGTTCGGTCTGCACGTAGTGATCGATACAGGCTCGCATCCAGACCCACTGACCCGCAGCAACATCGGCACGCCGCGTACCCTGACAGTTGACCAGCACATGTTGGACGAGCATTTCGATGCCGCCGTTCTTATCGTTGAAACCGTGCTGCAAGCCGAGCAATGGGCCTGGGCTCACCCTGAAGAAACCCGACGTTTTCTCGCCCGCGAACTTAACACCAGCGAGTACTGGGTCGCTGCCGCATATGGCGAAGACGCCCATCGTCGACTGGTCACCCGCTTTGAGGAGCAATCGCTTGTTGCACTACAAGACCTGACCCATTTCATGCAGCGCCACGGCTTTATCGCTCAGAGTTTTAATGTGCGCGATTGGGTCGATGATCGGCCGCTAGACGCCGTCCTCGGCAACATTAAGTTGGCCGTTTGAACGTCCATAGAGGTGGCCCATGCGCAGCCCGACGCTAAAACGCAGCGCCCTAGGCCTGACCTGGTTTTTTTCGCCGTTGGCACTTTTGCTCGCGTGGACGTTGGTCGCGAAATCTGGCGCATTTTCCGTGCAGTTGCTGGTGCCCCCACAGTACGTGCTGGATACCTTCAAGGAGTTGCTGCACAGCGGTGAGCTGCAGGAACACCTGCGTTTTAGCTTGGGTCGCCTGGGGCTAGGTTTTGTGGGTGGGGCCTGCGCAGGGCTGGTGTTTGGCACCTGTCTGGCACTGTCGAAAAACGTCGAAGCTTATTGCACGCCGTTGTTCCAAACCCTTCGGCAGATTCCGACCATTGCGCTGATTCCAATGTTCATCCTGCTGTTCGGTGTGGAAGAGACTTTCAAGATTTTAATCGTCGCTAAAGCGGTGTTTTTTCCGGTGGCATTGGCCACCAGCGAAGGCATCAAGGCCATCCCGCGTAGCTACCTGGAAGTCGCAGACGTTTACCGGCTGCCACTACGCAGTTTGATTATTGACGTGGCCTTCCCCGCCGCCGCACCACCCATCCTTACCGGTTTGCGCATCGGCCTCAGTAGGGCATGGATGATCTTGGTCGCAGCCGAGCTATTGGCTGCCGACACCGGCTTGGGGCAGATGATTGAGATGGGCCGACAGATGATGCGCATTGACGTGGTGATGGTCGGCGTTGTCGTCACCGGGTTTATCGGCTTCGTGCTCGATTACGGCCTACGCCTTCTGGAAAAACGCATGTTCCGCTGGAAAACCCGCTAGGAGATCCAATGGCCACCTTTGTTCACCGACTGCGTGGATTGCGCGGTGTCTTGCTGCCGCTGCTGTTGATTGCTGCGTGGGAGTACATGTCGCAACGGGACGCCGCGCACGCTTACGCGTTTGCTTCATTAAGCGCAATTGGTACCAGCTTGGGCGAATTACTCAAGAGCGGAGAACTGTATAACAACGCCTTGGCGAGCCTGCAGCGGACCTGTTTGGGCTTGTTGATCGGCGTCGTTTGCGGGGTCGCTGTGGGCGCGTCCATGGCACTGTCACGAATCGCCGAGCGCCTGATCGGGCCGCTTTATCACACCCTGCGCCAAGTGCCGATTCTCGGGCTGATTCCATTGATCGCCCTGTGGTTTGGCAGTGGCGAGTTTTCCAAGGTGCTCATTGTTAGTCTTGCGGCCTTCTACCCGATGACGCTCAACACCTTCGAAGGGTTCAGCCACGTCGAAGCACGATACCGGGAAGTTGGACGTGTTTTCGAATTGAGCCGTATCCAGCAATTCACTCACGTGCTGCTACCCAGCGCCCTCCCCAGCCTCGTCAACGGCCTGCTGCACGCACTTGCATTTGCTTGGGTCAGTTCGGTGGGCAGCGAACTGTTCCTCTCCACTGGCGCAGGCCTGGGCAACCTGATGATGACTGCAGAAGCGGGTGCACGCATGGAGGTCGTTGTTATCTGCGTTCTATGCATCGGCTTGCTGGGCTACGCCATGAACCAATTATTTTCCCGCGTCAGCCGCCATTTGCTGCGCTGGCGGGATCTTCGCTGACAGGTTGGATAAACGATGACAGCATTGCTTAAAGAGACACTGGTGGGCACCGAACTGAAGCTTCCTGGCGCTTTAGATATTCGCGGCCTGAGCAAGGAATACCGTATCGAGGGCAAGCCGCTGCCGGTATTGGAAAACATAAACCTGCGGGTCAATGCGGGCGAGTTTGTCAGTATTGTCGGTGCCAGCGGCTGCGGTAAATCATCCCTGTTGCGGCTGATAGTCGGACTTGAAGCGGAGTACAGCGGCGATATCTTGCTTGACGGACAACGCATTGAGGCGACCAGCCTGGAGCGCGGAATCGTCTTTCAGGACCATCGGTTGTTCCCGTGGAAAACTGTCGAACAGAACGTGGCGTTGGCGCTGAAAAACCATAAGCTGCCCGCCGCCGAAAAAACCCGACTGGTGGCCGAACACGTGAAATTGGTAAACCTGCAAGGATTTGAACAGGCCTACCCACATCAGTTGTCCGGCGGCATGGCGCAACGCGCAGCTATCGCCCGGGCCTTGATCAATAAACCAAAAATCCTGTTGCTTGATGAACCCTTCGGCGCCCTCGACGCATTGACCCGAATCAACCTGCAACGTGAGTTGCAGCGAATCTGGGTGCAGCAACGCAGCACCATGATCATGGTCACCCACGACGTGGAAGAAGCGCTTTACTTGGGGGACCGGGTCATCGTGATGGACGCCCGTCCGGGGCGCATCCGCCATGAAATAAAGGTCGATCTGCCGCACCCACGGGATCGAGCCTCACCGGTGCTACAGAAGCTCAAAGAGCAACTATTAAGTGAATTGATAGGCAGTGATCTGGACGCCGCAAAGGCTCATTAGACGAATAAAAAACGGTCGCTAACTGCTGCTGAGCCAACAGTTTTTGCTGATCGGTTGCTGCTCTACCAGCAGTTTTTAGCTGCTTTTCTACATAGCTGTTTTTCGAATATATACAGACGAATTTAGACGTTATTTATCTAAGACAGTTTCGTGCATTATTCCCCAGCGCTCTCTGCTTCAGGAATAGATCATGGCTTTACTCACGCACCCTAATGCGCGCGAACTGACTAAATCGGTTCGTGCCACCGTCTTGGTTTTTAACGACCCGCGCTCGCAGGAGTTGCTCACTCGCATTGAGCGTTTAGCGCCCAGCGAAGCCAATGCGTTGATCACCGGCGAGACGGGCACCGGCAAGGAGTTGGTGGCCCGTCATATTCATAATTTGAGTAGACGCAGCAAAGAGCCCTTCGTGGCGGTGAACTGTGGATCTTTCCCTGAAACCTTGGTGGAAAGTGAATTGTTCGGCCACGAAAAAGGCGCTTTTACCGGGGCCACCAGCAGCAAGGCCGGCTGGTTTGAGACCGCCAAAGGCGGCACGCTTTTTCTCGATGAAATTGGTGATCTTCCGCTGAACATGCAGGTGAAGTTGCTTCGCGTGTTGCAAGAGCGGGAAGTTGTCCGCCTGGGCTCGCGCACGCCTATTCCGATTAACGTGAGGTTAGTAGCTGCAACCAACGTCAACCTGGCCGATGCCGTGGTTGCCGGGCACTTTCGTGAAGACCTGTTCTACCGACTGCACGTCGCAACTATTCGCCTGCCCCCGTTGCGTGAACGTCCTGGCGATACATTGCCGTTGGCTGAGTTTTTTCTTGAGCAGCACTGCCAACGGCTGGGCTACCAGCATGCAACGTTGAGCCCTGAGGCTGAGCGAAAGCTACTCAGCCATAGTTGGCCGGGGAACATTCGTGAACTGGAGAATGCGATTCACCACGCACTGTTGGTGTGCCGTCATCAAGTGGTGCAACCCGACGACCTGCAATTAGCCGATTTGCGCAGCATCGGAATTCGTCAGGAAGCTGCAGCTCAACTCACCCAAGCACCTTTAGCGCCCGCCAACCTTGAAGCAGCCCTGACCGCGCTGTTTGAGAGCAACCTGCCAGACCTTTATGAGCACATCGAAGAAGTAGTCTTCAGAACGGCGTACCGGTTCTGCCACGGTAATCAACTGCAGACAGGCCGCTTACTGAACATCAGCAGAAACATAGTAAGGGCGCGGCTGGAGAAGATTGGGGAAATATCGGCGTGCGGGATCAAAGGAGCAATTGCCGAGAACTCTCTTACAGCGAGCACATCGACCAGTAATCACTGATCATTGACCAGCATAAATTCTGGACAGTGCACCCGGCATAACACCGGGTACGGTTTAAGCATCAAGCGCACGGGGATAACGGGTCTCCATGACGATTGCAAGTGCATCGGGGCGCCAGAATTCCTGATCGAATTCTACTGGCTGGTTATCTTCACCGAAGTTCAAACGCTCCAGGTAAACGCTGCTGGAACCGACGGACAACTGCAGTAACTCGGCTTGATGGTCATTCATCGTTCCGGTGTGCATTGTCAATTCGCAGCGTGATTGAATGCGCCCGAACCGTTCGCGCAAGACGCTTGTCAGCGACGTGTTGAGATCAGCCTCAAGCAAACCAGGGCACCAACTCGCAACCAACGTATTGAGCTCCAACAATACCGGCCGACGGTCTACCCAGCGGCGACGTTGCAGATAAAACATGGGTTCGTCGGCTGACGCGAGTCCCATCCGCTTTGCGAGCCAAGTGCCCGCAGGGCGTAATTCCGCATGCAGGCATTCGGTAATCGGCGTTCGTCCCTGAGCCGCCACGTACTCCATAAACCCAGTGATGCGCGTAGGGTCATAACGAATTCTCTGCGGACTGACAAACCAGCCACGGCGGTTCTCCCGGTACACGAGCCCTTCGGCTTCCAACTGCTGTAATGCCTGGCGCAGCGTCACCCGCGTGCAACCAAACCGCTCGGCCATCTCTCGTTCTGACGGAAATTTATGATCCGCCAACGGCGCCCCGCAGGCGATGTCAGTAGCTATTTCGTCACGAATGCGCAGGTAGTGCGGTGATATCGGGTCAAATGGCATGGGCAAATCCGACTGGAATGATGAAGGCACCCGGCGCGACCGGCCTAAGCGTTGGCACGCTCACGGTGTCACTCGCGGGACTGCGGACGTTTGCTCGAATGAAACCTGTTTATTCAGAGATTCCTGGCGAACCAGATCGCTCTTCCAAGCCCTCAAACCGTAAAACGCTAATACCACGAACCCTGCATACAGCGCCGCCGTGAGTTGAAGGTCTTTGAATAGATACATTCCCACGTACACCGTGTCGAGCACGATCCATAACCACCAACTGACCACATACTTGCGCGCGGCCCATATGCTGGCGACCAGACTGAACGCAGTCAGCAATGAGTCCAGCCAAGGCACCGCAGCGTCAGTGAACGTCACCATCAGGCTGCCGAGCAACACGGCGCCGAGCACGCCAAAAATCAACCCGAGCCAACCCTCACGCCGCGGTAGGCGAGCCACATGGACCTTGCCTTGGTCAACACCGCCACGGCTCCAGCGCCACCAGCCATAGCCTTGAAGAACCGCGAAAACACCTTGCAACAGCGTGTCGGAATAGAGCTTTGCGTCGTAGAAAATCCATGCATACAACAACACAGCAACCACGCTGACCGGCCAACACCAGCGGATGCGTTGAGCCGTCAACCAGACCCCGAGAACGTTGACAATCACAGCAATAATTTCAAGCGTAGACACGGCTAATCCTCAAACAAGTAGACAGGACATCAAAAATTC
>NZ_JAMFRV010000096.1 GCF_026224925.1 Pseudomonas sp.
CATTGAAGACATCGCCGCGGCTATCGCCATCGACCTGCCGGTGCTGCCGCCGTCAGGCGCGCGCGAACGCCCGCTAGAGCCTGCGGAAGGCGAAGCGGCCAAGAAAAAACCGGAAAAGCCACCCGAGCCAACGATCAAGCCGACCAAAATTATTACCTCGCCGGTGCGCGGCGGGATGCAAATTTATGCACAAGGTTGCGACCTGGTAGTCATCGCGCCAGTCAGTCCGGGTGCGGAACTTCTGGCCGATGGCAACATCCATGTGTATGGCCCAATGCGCGGTAGAGCGCTGGCGGGCATCAAAGGTGACACCAAAGCACGAATTTTCTGCCAGCAGTTGGGCGCTGAACTAGTGTCTATTGCCGGGCAATACAAGGTTTCCGAGGACTTGCGCAGAGATCCACTGTGGGGTGCCGGGGTACAGGTCAGCTTGTCCGGTGACGTGTTGAACATCACCCGTCTTTAACGGATACTGCCGCTTTTTTAAAGCATCTATGACTCGTCGCAAAATCGTAGCAAATCACGTTGGAAATCGAGAGAAACCAGGATTATCTGTCCGTTAAACCTGATTCAAAGGCTTACGATTTTTAGCGTTGCTCGATTATTGCCGTTTCAGGGTGCTATTCAGGGACTAACTGTCCTTTTCCTCTAGGGGTGAAACACCTTGGCCAAGATTCTCGTGGTTACATCCGGCAAGGGTGGTGTGGGTAAGACCACCACCAGCGCCGCTATCGGTACCGGTCTCGCTTTGCGCGGCCACAAAACAGTGATAGTCGACTTCGACGTCGGCTTGCGTAATCTCGACTTGATCATGGGCTGTGAACGCCGCGTGGTGTACGACTTCGTCAACGTGGTAAACGGCGAAGCGACACTCACCCAGGCCCTGATCAAAGACAAACGCCTGGAAAATCTTTACGTGCTGGCCGCTAGCCAGACTCGCGACAAAGACGCTCTGACCGTAGAGGGCGTTGAAAAAATCCTGATGGAATTGAAGGACACGTTTGAATACGTGGTCTGCGATTCCCCGGCGGGTATCGAAAAAGGCGCGCACCTGGCGATGTATTTCGCCGACGAAGCCATTGTCGTAACCAACCCGGAAGTATCTTCGGTACGCGACTCGGACCGCATGCTTGGCCTGCTGGCAAGCAAGTCCCGTCGTGCCGAGAGAGGCGAAGAGCCGATCAAAGAACACTTGCTGCTGACCCGTTACAACCCTGAGCGCGTCACCAAAGGTGAAATGCTCGGCGTTGAAGACGTTGAAGAAATCCTCGCCATCCGCCTGCTGGGCGTGATTCCCGAGTCGCAAGCCGTATTGAAAGCTTCCAACCAAGGCATCCCGGTCATTCTTGACGACCAAAGCGACGCCGGTCAGGCGTACAGCGATGCAGTGGATCGTTTGCTGGGTAAAGAAGTGGCGCATCGGTTTATCGATATTCAGAAAAAGAGCTGGTTCCAGCGGGTGTTTGGAGGTCGTGAATGAATATTTTTGACTTCTTTCGGGACCGCAAAAAGGAAAGCACAGCTTCCGTAGCGAAAGAGCGTCTACAGATCATCGTGGCGCATGAACGCGGCCAACGCAGCACTCCGGATTACCTGCCTGCTCTGCAAAAAGAGCTGGTGGAAGTGATCCGCAAGTACGTCAACATCGAGTCCGACCAAGTGCAGGTCGCCCTGGAAAGTCAGGGCAGCTGTTCGATTCTGGAACTCAACATCACCCTGCCAGATCGCTGATCAGGCGGGTGCCCACGGCGGTATTGCGTGCCTTCTGAATGAGTCGGTGTGCAATATCGCCGTTGGCGTTTCTAGCGTTTTGAGGTTCGTTACACATGCCGTTGTCGAACATCCGCATCATTCATCAGGACGCTGGCGTTCTGGTGGTCGATAAGCCAACCCTGCTGCTATCCGTCCCCGGCCGCGCCGATGACAACAAGGATTGCCTGATCACCCGCTTGCAGGAAAATGGTTATCCCGAGGCTCGCATAGTCCACCGTCTGGACTGGGAAACCTCGGGAATCATCCTGCTGGCCCGCGACGCCGACACCCATCGCGAGCTATCACGGCAGTTTCATGACCGTGAAACCGAAAAAGCTTACACCGCGCTGTGCTGGGGTCAACCCGAACTGGACAGTGGCAGCATTGACTTACCACTGCGTTACGACCCCCCGACCAAACCTCGGCACGTGGTTGATCATGAGTTCGGAAAAAACGCACTGACGTACTGGAAAGTTTTAGAGCGCAGCGACGAGTATTGCCGGGTTGAGCTGACGCCGATTACTGGCCGTTCGCACCAATTGCGGGTGCACATGTTGTCCATCGGTCATCCGTTGTTGGGCGATGGTTTGTACGCGCACCCGCAAGCATTAGCAGCCTTCCCGCGCCTGTGCCTGCATGCCAGCATGCTGAGTTTTACTCATCCGCAAACCGGCGAACGCCTGCGATTCGAGTGCCCGGCGCCGTTTTAAGCTGAAACCGCGTCGCGGCCTTCCCGAATAAATTAGGGCCTGTGGGACCAAATTTATTAGGGAAGAGGCAAGCACAAACAACACAAAAACCCCCGTGTGACCACACCCGCCGACCAATACGGTAAACTCGCGCCATTGCTGTCTGGAGTCACTTATGCGCGAAGAGTTGAACCAAGGCCTGATCGATTTTCTCAAGGCCTCTCCCACCCCCTTTCATGCCACCGCAAGCCTGGTCCAACGCCTGGAAGCTGCCGGTTATCAGCGTCTTGATGAACGCGAAACCTGGGCCACAGAAACGGGTGGTCGTTACTTCGTCACCCGCAACGACTCATCGATTGTCGCATTCAGGCTCGGCCGTCTTTCGCCGCTGATGGGCGGCATTCGCCTGGTCGGCGCCCATACCGACAGCCCTTGCTTACGGGTCAAACCGCAGCCTGAGCTACAACGTCAGGGTTTCTGGCAATTAGGCGTCGAAGTCTACGGCGGCGCACTGCTCGCCCCGTGGTTCGACCGTGACCTGTCGCTGGCCGGCCGTGTCACCTTCCGTCGCGACGGCAAGGTCGAAAGCCAACTGATCGATTTCAAGCTGCCCATCGCCGTTATCCCAAACTTGGCGATCCACCTTAATCGCACCGCCAACGAAGGCTGGGCAATCAATGCTCAGAACGAATTGCCGCCGATTCTGGCGCAGGTTGCCGGTGACGAGCGCGTGGACTTCCGCGCATTGCTCACCGACCAACTTGCTCGCGAACACGGCTTGAACGCCGATGTGGTACTGGATTACGAACTGAGCTTCTACGACACCCAAAGCGCCGCGATTGTTGGTTTGCACGGTGATTTCATTGCCGGGGCACGCCTGGACAATCTGTTGTCGTGTTTCGCAGGCCTGCAAGCATTGCTGACCGCCGAAACCGACGAGACCTGCCTGCTGGTGTGCACCGATCACGAAGAAGTCGGCTCGTCATCAACCTGCGGCGCGGACGGTCCGATGCTTGAGCAGATTCTGCAGCGCCTGCTGCCTGACGGCGAAGACTATGTGCGCACCATACAAAAATCGTTGCTGATTTCGGCCGACAACGCCCATGGTGTGCACCCAAACTACGCCGACAAGCACGACGCCAATCACGGCCCAAAACTCAATGCCGGCCCGGTGATCAAGGTCAACAGCAACCAGCGCTATGCCACCAGCAGCGAGACCGCAGGTTTTTTCCGTCATCTGTGCATGGCCGAAGAAGTCCCGGTGCAAAGCTTTGTGGTGCGCAGCGACATGGCCTGCGGTTCGACAATCGGCCCGATTACTGCCAGCCATTTGGGCGTACGCACCGTGGACATCGGCCTGCCGACCTTCGCCATGCATTCGATCCGTGAACTGGCAGGCAGCCATGACCTGGCGCATTTGGTGAAAGTGCTCAATGCTTTTTATGCGAGCCATGATTTGCCGTAAACGGCAGGGAAAAATACACCCCCTGTAGGAGCCAACTTGTTGGCGAGGCGGGGCGGTGTATCTGACACACCGAAGCAGGCCCATCGCCAACAAGTTGGCTCCTACAGATAAATCCGTTTTGAGGTTAACTACCCAGTGCCTGTTTTTTTCCGTTTGGTCCTGATCTGCCTTCTCGCCCTGGTGCCGATTACTGTGGCACAGGCAGTGAGCCTGCCAGGCATCCTTGCGGGCTCATCAAAAGCACAGCCGCAAGCGCAAGAACCGCTGGGGCAGTCGCTGGATGAAGTGATCAAAACCCTGGAAAACGATCAGCAACGCAGCAAGCTGCTCGATGACCTGAAAAAACTTCGCGACACCACCCGAAAAGCCCAACCACCTGCCGAAGAAGGCGTGCTCGGCTTAATTGGGAGCACCCTCAGCAGTTTCGAAAAGCAGCTTTCTGGCGACAACAGCCCGGCCAGCCGCTGGTCCGAAGAACTGACCCTCGCGCGCGAAGAGCTGGTGGCGCTGACGCCTCCAGCCGATCAGTGGCTGCCGGTAATCCTTGGCTTCGCGGTGGTGATACTGATCTGGGGCCTGCTGGCGGCCGGACTGATCTGGTTCGGCCACCGCGTACGCGTTCGTTATGGTCTGTCAGAAGAGCTGCCGCAACACCCTCGAACCTGGGACATGTTGCGCTTCGCCCTGCGTAAGTTAGGACCGTGGCTGATAGCGCTGATCATCACCGTGTACCTGAGCTACTCCCTGCCCTCCTCGCTGGGTAAAGATTTGGCCATGGTCTTGGCCTATGCGCTAGTGGTCGGCACGCTGTTCTCAGCGGTGTGCGTAATTGCCTTTTCGCTGCTCGATGGCCCCCACCGCCACCGCGCGCTGTATATCCTGCGCCATCAGGCATTTCGTCCGCTGTGGACGATTGGCAGTTTTGCGGCGTTTGGCGAAGCCCTAAGCGACCCGCGCTTGATCGCAAGCCTAGGCGAGCACCTCGCACACACTGCCGCTACCTTCGCCAACGTCATGGCAGCGTTCTCCACTGGGCTGTTCATCCTGCGCTTCCGTCGACCGATTGCGCACTTGATCCGCAATCAGCCACTGTCACGCCGCCTGACCCGCCGCGCCTTAAGCGACACCATCGATATTCTCGGCACTTACTGGTACGTGCCGGCATTGGTGTTGGTCGGTGTGTCGTTGTTTGCGACGTTTTTCTCTGCGGGCGACACCAGCACCGCCCTGCGCCAGGCCTTGATCTGTACCGTGCTGCTGGTGTTGTGCATGGTCATCAACGGCCTGGTACGGCGTCATGCATTGAGGCCGCACCACGGGCACAAACGCCATGCGCTGTATTCAGAGCGGCTGAAAAACTTCTTCTACACTCTGGCGCATTTGCTGGTGTGGTTGCTGTTTATCGAACTGGG
>NZ_JAMFRV010000097.1 GCF_026224925.1 Pseudomonas sp.
CCCACCCACAGCATCACCCCGACCGCGCCCAACACCAGCACGATCACCAGGGTAATCAGCCATGAGCGCTGTAAAATACGCTTGCGCGCGGTGTTGAACGCCTCTTCAGCGGTTTCGCCAAACCGCAGCTTGTCCTGCTGCTGGTGGTTGTAGGCCTGGACGGTTTTGATCTGCCCCAACGCCTCCGCGACATAACTGCCGACGTCGGCGATCCGGTCCTGGCTCAAGCGTGACAGGCTGCGTACACGTCGACCAAAGATCAGGATCGGTGCCACCACCAGCGGCAAGGCTACGACGACGATGCTGGTGAGCTTAGGGTTGGTGAAGAACAATAAAACGATGCCGCCGATCACCATCAGTACGTTGCGCAAGAACAACGACAACGATGAGCCAATCACTGACTGCAACAGCGTGGTGTCAGTGGTCAGCCGCGATTGGATTTCCGAGCTGCGATTATTTTCATAGAACCCAGGGTGCAGATTGATCAGATGGTTGAACACCTGTTTGCGCATGTCGGCAACTACCCGTTCACCAATCCATGACACCAGATAGAACCGCGCAAATGTACCGATCGCGAGACCAACCACCAAGATCATGAAGAAGCCAATCGATCGGTTAAGCAGCGCCGGTGACTGGGTCAAGAAGCCTTGGTCGACCATCAGCTTGATGCCCTGCCCCATGGACAACGTAATTCCCGCTGTGACGATCAGCGCCAGTAAAGCGCCCATGGCTTGCCAGCGATAAGGAGCAATGAAACCCATCGTCAGACGGACGGCGTTGCGTTGGCGACTGGATAAAACTGAAACCATGAAAAAGACCTGCCTGCCGAAGACGTAAACCCGAGAGCCTACACCTGTGGGCGCAGCGAATCGCGGGATTACTCTCATGCCCTCCCGAAATAAAAGCCCATTTAAAGTCGCCGACGGTTTTTATTACCACGCAGAACGGACCTTAGGCCGTATCGATCTAAAGCCTTACTGGCGATTGTTGAGCATTTCTGGTCGACTTGGTAGGCCGTTGAATGCGCGCAGAGGGAATGTCATAGCGCAGTCATACAACGGGATTAGCTTAAGCGCACAACCTGATGAGGAGACAGGCCATGAGCTTGCAAAACAGCACCAATCACGTACCGGTCGTTCGAACCACACCAAAGCTGGCTGTTGGCGGCGCTATTCTCGACAAAGACGGACACGAAATACTGATCACCGAAGAAATGGTGCAGACCGCGTGTCAGGAATGCGACAAAAACTGGGTCAAACCCGAAAAACAAGATTGATGCTGTATTGAAGAATTTTTGAACCCGGCGTTGATGCCGGGTTTTTTCTGCCTGGTATTCCAGAATCGGCACCCGCCTCGGTGTATTGAGTGGGCAACCGTCCACTTAAACGATTGTCGCCCCGAGCGCCGTGATCAACTGCCGCAACGGTTCGGACTCGCCATTGATCTGCACTAACAAACTATCGATTTCGCGACGCGGCGGATAATGCTTGCGCAACGCATCGAACGCCAAACGCTGGGTGGCGGCATCGCCCACTAAACTACGACGGAAGTTTGCATCGTCTCGGCGCGGGTCATAGACGCCACGGCACACCATTGCCAAGGCCCACGTCGGGTCGCAGTTGGCGTTCAGGGTGACTTGCGTCAGCCAGGGCTGCGGTAGCAGTTCCTGCAAACTGATGCTTGGCGTGTGCTCAAAGTGGGCACAAAAGGCGTCATAGATTTGCGCGGTTCCACGTTGACGGCCATCGAGGCTGTAACCCGCAATATGAGGCGTCGCCAACACACACAAATCTGCCAGCGCCACATCAACGTGGGGCTCGCCTTCCCACACATCGAGTACGGCTTGCAGGTCTTCGCGTTGCAACAACACTTCACGCAACGCCGTGTTGTCCACAACCGCACCGCGGCTGGCGTTGATTAACCACGCACCCGACTTAAGCTGATTGAGGCGATCCCGGTCAAACAGGTGCCAGGTGCGCAAATCACCGGTCTTAGTGAGCGGTGTGTGCAGACTGATCACGTCGCACTGATCGATTATCTGCTCAAGGCTGACAAAATCCCCGCCTTCTGCCGCCTGACGGGGTGGGTCACACACCAGCACTTTCCAGCCAAGGCCACGCAGAACGTTAACCAGTCGCCCACCCACTTGACCCGCACCGACTACGCCATAAGTACGCTGGGTCAGCTCAACCCCTTCAATTTCGGCCAAGGTCAACAGGCTGCCCAGCACGTAATCAACCACCCCACGGGCGTTGCAACCTGGGGCGCTGGACCAGTGGATTCCAGCCTCTTGGAAGAAGTCCAGGTCCAGGTGATCGGTGCCTATGGTGCAGGTCCCGACAAAGCGCACCGAACTCCCCTCCAGCATTGCCTTAGTAACGTTAGTCACTGAGCGCACCAGCAACACATCGGCATCCGCCACAGCAGCTCGATCAATGGAGCGTCCCGGCAAACGTTGGATGTCACCGTATTGAGCAAAAAAGGCATCAAGCAGCGGAATATTTTCGTCGGCAACAATGCGCATGATTAGGCTCCATGGGGTCGGCGGCAGTGTAGGAACAGCCAACCATCCTGCATGGGATCAACCGCCGACACAACTTGGATTCCTGACCCAAGCGTCAAGCGGGTAGAATACTCGGCTTTCTGCGCCCGCTTTAGACTGGACTGACCGTGAATTCTGCTACGACGCCTGTCACCCCACACCTTCCACTCCCGCTGAACCGTCCGGCCCGCGTGCGCCAAGAGCTGCGCACATTGATGGCATTGGCATTGCCAATCATCATCGCGCAACTGGCGTATACCGCCATGGGTTTTGTCGATGCCGTGATGGCAGGCAGTGTAGGCCCCCGGGACTTGGCCGCCGTCGCGTTGGGCAATTCGATCTGGGTGCCGATTTATCTACTGATGACCGGCATATTGCTGGCGACCACCCCAAAAGTCGCGCAGCGGCACGGTGCCGGGCAAACCACAGAGATTGGTTCCGTGGTGCGCCAGGCACTGTGGCTGGCTGCAGCGGTTGGAATAATCGCCGCGTTGCTGCTGTTGAACGCTGAACCGGTGCTGCACATCATGAAGGTGGATCCGGTGTTGATCGAACCCTGCATGGGGTATTTGAGAGGTATCGCCTGTGGCATGCCGGCGACGGCGTTGTTTTATGTATTGCGTTGCCTCAGCGACGGCCTTGGTCGAACCCGGCCAAGTATGGTGCTGGGCTTGTGCGGCCTGGCGTTGAACATTCCACTCAATTACGTATTGATCTATGGCCATTTCGGCATGCCAGCGTTGGGCGGCGTGGGGTGTGGATGGGCAACTGCAATCGTCATGTGGTGCATCTTTTTAGGTATGTTCACGTGGGTACGACGCGCTCCGGTCTATAAACCCAGCGCTGTGTTCCGCCACTTTGAATGGCCACAATGGGCGGTCATCAAACGCCTGATGGACATTGGCCTGCCCATTGGGATCGCGGTGTTCGCCGAGTCCAGCATCTTTGCGGTCATTGCATTGCTGATCGGCAGCCTGGGGTCGAACGTGGTGGCCGGGCACCAAATAGCCCTGAACTTCAGCTCGCTAGTGTTCATGATCCCGTTTTCGCTGGGCATGGCCGTGACTGTGCGCGTCGGCCAGGCCTTAGGCGCCAATGCCCCACGGGAAGCACGTTTTAGCGCGGGAGTCGGGATGGCAACTGCATTGTTCTATGCCTGTTTCTCGGCAAGCCTGATGTTGCTGCTGCGCGAGCACATCGCCAAGATCTACACCGCAGACCCGCTGGTGATCCAAATGGCGGCGTCATTGATTGTGTTTGCGGCGCTGTTCCAGTTTTCCGATGCGATCCAGGTGACGGCTGCTGGCGCGCTGCGCGGTTATCAGGACACGCGGGTGACGATGATGCTGACGTTGTTCGCGTACTGGGGCATTGGCTTGCCAGTGGGCTACACCTTGGGCCTGACCAACCTGCTCGGCCCCGCCAGCGGACCCAGCGGGTTGTGGCAAGGGCTGATTGTCGGCCTGACCTGCGCGGCATTGATGCTGACCCTGCGCCTGGTCAGCAGTGCGCGCAAAAGGATTCGGATCCAGGTTCTGTAATTGAATGGACTCGCCCAAGCCGAGGCGTCTGTGCGCCACGGTGGCATTCTTATAGAAGCCAACGACAGCGAGGGCGAGGCCATGAAAAAGCATACGACGATTAACCAGTCTTTGTCAGCCGATGTATCGGCATGCACAACCGTTGCGGTAGATCTTGCCAAGAGGGTCTTTCAGGTGGCTAGGGAGGATGTCCTCAGCCAGGTGATATACGAGGATCGAATCAAGTCACGCGACGCCTTCCAGGTATTTCTTCATAAGCTACCGGCAAGCGTGACGGTATTGGTAGAGACCGGGCCAGGCGCTCAGGCATGGGCGCGACTGCTGCAAGCGCAGGGTAATCCAGTGCGTATTCTGCCGGCCCAGCTGGTTGCCACTCATACGCCGACGCACTGCCCTAGGCAATCAGATGCGCGGTTTACTGCTGGAGCACGGTGTGGCCATGGCGCAGGGTGAAATCGCCCTCAGTCAGCTCGTGCCTCGGATACTGGAAGACGCCACCCAGCCACTGCCCGATCTGCTGCGCGAACTGATCGCCGAGCTACTGGGCGAATGGAGTCAACTAGGCGAACGTGTCAACGTGCTCACCGGTCGGCTGGAAACGGCGGCGAAAAATAATGAGACGGCGAAGCGGCTGATGACCGTGCGCGGTGTCGGGCCGATCATCGCCACGGCGCTGCTGGCCAAGCAGACCGAGCCTGAACGCTTCGCCAACGCTCGGCCATGAGGCCTTACTGTAATCGGCATACCGCGAGTTCACCCAATGTTGGCCAGAAGCCGCTCAAAGCTTCCTCGAACAGGCCTGATACATAGATGCAACCGGGTAGCAGTGTTCAAAAAGCAGGTTGAAAGTGGGGGCGAGTCCATACATAGGAGCGCGCTTGTCCGCGATCGGTCCGGGGTCGTGCTCGACCAAAGCAGTCGTAAAATCAGCAGACTCGTTTTTTCAGTGGGAACTGGATTGGGCATTTAGGACCGCTTCGCGGTCCATCGCGGGCAAGCGCGCTCCTACAGTTGTTTGGTGGTTCGTCTAAAACCAAAACCAGGATTTTGCGGGCGGCGCGGCTCTGTTTGGTTTTTTTCAGTTGGTGATTGTTGAGTTTTATGGCGGGCGAGTGCCGGATGTCACAATCAACTCAAAAACGGCAGCACTTCAGCCAACAGTAGTTCTGGCGCTTCTTCAGCGATGTAGTGCCCAGCGGCCAAGGGTTTACCGCGCACATTGGTCGCCACTTGCCGCCATTCTTTGAGCGGGTCAAAGCAACGACCGACGATCCCCTCCTCGCCCCACAGCACCAGCAACGGCAGTTGTAGCTGATTGCCTGCCGCGATGTCGGCACGGTCGGCCTCAAGATCGATGCTGGCGCTGGCGCGATAGTCTTCGCAGATGCCACGGGCGGCTCCTGGCAATCTCAGGCAGCGCAGGTATTCGCTGAATGCTTCGTCGGTGAACGGCGTCATGCCCGCGCTACGGCCACCCATGACACTGCGCAGGTACTGTTCGGGGTCGGCTTCGATCAAGGTTTCGGGCAACGGCGCTGGGCGAATCAGGAAAAACCAATGCCAATAGGCGCGGGCAAAGGCTTCGGTGGTTTGGTTGTACATCGACAAGGTCGGCGCGATGTCTAGCAGCACCATGCGCTTTACGCTTTGTGGATGATCAAGCGCCAATCGGTGGGCAACTCTGGCACCCCGGTCGTGGGCTAATACCGAAAAAGTCGAAAAGCCCAACTCATGCATTAACGCTACGTTATCGCGGCCCATCTCGCGCTTGGAGTAAAGGCTGTGGTCGGCATCGGCCAGCGGTTTACTGCTGTCGCCATAACCGCGAAGGTCGGCTGCGACCACGGTGAACTGTTTGGCCAGAGCCTGTACGACTTTGTGCCAGATCACGTGGGTTTGCGGATGGCCATGCAACAGCAGCAGGGCCGGCCCCGAGCCGCCGATGCGGTAGGCGATCTCTACGCCGTTGACTTGGCGCACATGCTTTTCGAATCCGACGAACATGGATGTCTCCTTATGGCTGTTACAGACATCCTAGATCCTTGAGCGTTTACGACAAGGGGTAAAACGTGGCGCCCTCGTTCATGAAGTGTGTTTGCTCAAACACTCCAATTGCGAATTGGACCCAATAATTCACCCGAAATTGGATATTCGAACCCGTCGCCCACGGCGGTAATGTAATCCCCAGCCAAATAGGGCGATAACTTTTGGAGACAACGCGATGAACAGTCGAATTCAATGGGGAAAAGTGGTACCCGAAGCTTACAAGGCATTGATGGCGCTCGAACAAGCAGTGGGTAAGTCTGGCCTGGAAAGTTCGTTGCTGGAACTAATTCGCCTGCGCGCCTCACAGCTCAACGGCTGCGCGTACTGCGTGAACATGCACGCCAACGACGCACGCAAAGCCGGTGAAACTGAAGCGCGCCTGCAAACGCTCTGCGTCTGGGAAGAGACGACGCTGTTCACGCCCCGTGAACGCGCCGCACTGGCGTGGGTTGAAAGCCTGACAGCGTTATCAATTCAGCACGCACCGCAAGATCAATACCAAGCCCTGCTGGAGCATTTCAGCGAAGCCGAGGTGGTTAACCTGACGCTGGCAATCGCCACCATCAATGCCTGGAACCGTTTTGGCGTTGGCTTCGCGATGACCCCGCAGTAAGCACTACGGCTCAGGCTTTAAGCCTGTGGCCACCCACCGCCACACCTAACAGCATGACGGCAATGCACAGAAACGCCAGATCAAGGCTGCTGGCGTGGGCGACAAAACCGATTGCGGCCGGGCCTGCCAGAATCCCACCGTAAGCCAGTGTGGTAACAGCGGGAACGGCGAGGTTTTCCGGCATGACGGTTTGCCGCCCGATAGCGCTGTAAAGCACCGGCACAATATTGGAACAGCCCGCCCCCACTAGGGCGTAGCCCAGCAGCGTTGCTTCCCAGGCTGGGACGAGGGTTGCCAAAGTCAAGCCGGCTGAGGCACACAGGCCGCCGAGAACGATTATTCGATTGGCGCCTACACGACGCACGATGGCGTCGCCAAACAGACGTCCGATGGTCATGGTCAGGGCGAATACTGCATAGCCGAGGCCCGCATAAGCAGGATCAACGTTGCGCATCGAACTTAGGTACACCGCGCTCCAATCCAGCATGGCGCCCTCGGTCAGGAACACCGTCATGCACAGCAGGCCGATAAACAGCACGATGCCGTGCGGCATGACGAATGCCGGTCCCGTGCTTTTGCTGCCGTAAGTGAGAAAGTGCGGCGAGGCTTTAACCAATGCAATGGCAACGATCGCCACGACTGCCCACATCGCAATTAACGGTGTAGCGCCAACACTGAGCATGCCAGTGACGACACCCGCACCGATGATCCCCCCGAGGCTGAACAAGCCATGAAAGCCCGACATCATGGTCTTACCACTGGCGCGTTCGACGATGATCGCTTGAATATTCACCGTGCAGTCCAGCGCACCCATGCTTGCGCCAAACACAAACAACACCGCAATCAGCAGCGGCAGGCTTGAGAGCGTCGCCAATAATGGCAGGCACAGACAAATCACGATGCTGGAAACGACCAATACGATGCGGCAGCCAAAACGCCCGGCGAGTATTCCCGCCAGCGGCATGGCGATGATCGAACCGACGCCCAGACACAACAGCAGCAGGCCGAGGGTGCCGTCGTTCAAACCAACGCGAGCTTTGGCATAGGGCACCAACGGCGCCCATGCGGCGATACTGAAACCGGCAATAAAGAAGGCGATACGGGTGCAGAGCTGCTCTCGCCGGGCAGTGATAGCCGGCGCAGCCGTGTTGATGGAAGTCATGCAACGTCCTTCGAAACGTCAGGCGGTTTGGGCCAGACAATCGAAGTAGCCTAACAAAGCTGACCGTTTAACCAAATGTTTTGCGTCGCCTTCAAGTACATCCAGCGAGAAAAGCCATTCAGCATTACGCCACCCAAGGCGACTTGCGGATGATTTCAACGAAGTTCATCGGTTTGAATGTCGGATCGATATCCACCAGCACGTCAGCGTTCACCGTGCCGAATGTAGTATCGGGCTTGTCCTTGAAGCCATTGGCGAACGCACACAGTATGCATTCCTTGAAACCTTCACCACGTGGGTGCGCATGCACCACTGCTTCGCGCTGAACGGTGGGGAACGCTGCGTATTCGATGCCCAACACGTCCATCTCAACACCTGCTGTCACCAACGACACGTTCGGACGCAGATGGTGTACAACGTTCGGCGTGGTGTGCAGGGCAATCGATAACCAGACCTGTTCCATGTCGCCTTCCGACAACCCAAACGGCTTCATAAAGGCACGCGCGGCGTTGGCGCTGTCTACTTCAAAACGCTCGTCGTCACTGCGGTGACCTTCGACCAAACCGAGGTCGTGAAACATGGCGCCGACGTACAGCTGTTCCGCGTCGTACTTGAGACCTTTGCGTTCCCCGCTCAGTGCGCCGAACAGAAAAACCCGGCGGGAGTGGTGATACAGCAAGTCAGGTTCGTTATCACGGATGTACTCAGTGGTGGCCTTGGCCAGAGCGCTGTCAGGGATTTTGATACCGGCGATGGTGTTGGACATGATGGCGTTCCTCAGGCTATCGCACCTGTATGGCGCGGCTGAAACAAGTCTGTGCCTGGGAGGTATTCGCCACAATCGGCACGAGGTTACGTTATCTGCCAAACGTCCGTCATATCCTGCCACGAGGGATCGGCTAGACTGTGCGCCGCTTATGCCCCGGCTAAAACCGCGTGTTGCGCGTAAAACCACTCGAATAAAAATTGAAAAGACGTGAGGAAGTTGTGTCAAAAGGCATTGTGCTGTCGGTTCTGGCCTCGTTCCTGTTCGCGGTCATGTATTTCTATACCTCCTTGCTCAAGCCCCTGAGCGGTGAAGAAATCTTCGGCTGGCGCATGCTGCTGACAGTGCCCTGCGCGACGCTGTTCATGCTGTCCAGCGGCGATTGGCGGCTGGTTAAAGAAATTGCAAAGCGCCTGCGGCATTCACCCGTGTTGCTGATCAGCATGCTGTTCTCATCGTTTTTGCTCGGCGTGCAGCTGTGGCTGTTCATGTGGGCCCCCTTGCATGGCCGCAGCATGGACGTGTCGCTGGGCTACTTTCTGTTGCCGCTGACGATGATCATCACCGGCCGGATTGCCTACGGCGAGCACCTGTCACGCCTACAAACAATCGCCGCCTGTTGCGCAGTGGTCGGCGTCCTCAACGAGCTGTATCGCGTGGGGAGCTTTTCTTGGGAAACCCTACTGGTGGCCTTGGGATATCCGATTTATTTCATCCTGCGGCGCCGGCTCGGCACCGATAACCTCGGCGGTCTGTGGTGTGACATGGCCCTGATGCTCCCGGTCAGCCTGTGGTTCATCGTCAACGGCGACCCCAGCGCCCTCGCCCGCTCTCCAGCTTTGTATGGGCTGATTCCTATACTGGGCATGATCAGCGCGTCGGCGCTGTGCAGCTACATCATCGCCAGCCGCTTGTTACCCTTCAGCCTGTTCGGTCTGCTGAGCTACGTAGAGCCGGTGTTGCTGGTGGGCGTGGCTTTGTTGCTGGGCGAAAGCATCCATCGCGATGAATGGATGACCTATCTACCGATCTGGTTCGCGGTGCTGGTGCTGGTATTCGAAGGCAGCAAACACTTGCTCGCACAGCGCCGCAGGAACCTCAATCAGTAGGCGCTGCCGGAGGCTGCGGTTGCGTTATTAACGGACCGCAAATCGCTCCAGTTGCATCTCTTGTAATCGGCTCAACGTCCGTCGAAACGCGAAGGCCAGATAGCCTTCGGTGTACAGCGCTTCGAGTGACACTCCTGCTTCGACATACAACGGCACCCGGCGGTCGTAACATTCGTCGACCAAGGCGATGAAGCGCCGAACGCCGTCGTCGTGCACCGACAATTGCGGCAACTCACGATCACCAGCGGTCACTTGTTCAACGGCGTCCTCGGTGCCACGGGCAATTTTTCCTTCGCGCTGCTTGGCGCTCAACGGCGGTACTTCACTGAGCAAAATCGTTGAAAACCGATCGCACAAGTCGATGAAGTCCATAGCCGCTAGCGGCTGCTCGCACAGATCGGCGTAGCGACACCACAGGACTTTATCGCTGTGGCGGACGACATTGAGGCTGCGATGACCGACTACAATTGCCTCGCTAGATGACGGCTGGCCCGCATTCAGTTGCTCAAAGACACCGTCCAACACGCTCGCGCTGCCCGATTGACTGACCCAATAGCGCTGATGTAACTGGCCGGGATGCAGTCGATGATCTTCGCCGCCATCGACTGCCACCACCGCCATGCAACGATTAATCGCTACGATAGCGGGCGCGAATCGTTCACGGTTATGGCCATTGGCGTACAGCTGCTCGGGAGGCTGGTTAGAGGTGCACACCAACACCACCCCCTCCTGAAACATCACCTGCAACAAGCTGCCAAGAATGATCGCGTCGCCAATATCGTTGACGAACAGTTCATCGAAACACAGCACCCGCACATCCTTACTCAGCTCCCGGGCCAGGGCCTGCAAGGGATTGGCGGTACCAGTCAGTTGAAACAGGCGCATGTGAACCCAGCGCATGAAGTGATGAAAATGTTGACGCCGCGCCGGCACGCTCAGGCTCTCGTAAAAGCGGTCCATCAACCATGTTTTACCGCGCCCCACCGGGCCCCATAAATACACGCCTTTGATCGGCAGCCGATGCTTGCCTTCATGCAGCGCCAGGAAACATTCCTGCAAACGCTGCGCGGCATTCAATTGTGCAGCGTCAGGGGCGAACCCTTGCTGGTCGATGGCCTGTTGATAGGCGTCCAGGGGAGAAGCAGCATTCATCGCAAAGGTTACCGGCTGGCACAAAGCCGGCATTTTCACACACATTGCGCCAGGTTTTGAACATGACGACCCGTGTACTGGCCGAGCCGCCGTCAATTCCGTAACATCCGCGACCTCATTTACAGTCGCTTCTTGGGCCGATACTGCAGGCCCCCTTTAGGTTCGTCATGAAATCAAAACGTCTGCGCGCCGATGCCTTAGCCGGACTTACCACCTCCTTCGCATTGCTGCCAGAGTGCATCGCGTTTGCTTTGGTGGCCCACCTTAATCCGCTGATGGGCTTATACGGGGCCTTCATCATCTGCACGTTAACCGCTCTGTTCGGGGGGCGGCCGGGAATGATCTCCGGTGCTGCTGGTTCAATGGCCGTGGTAATTGTTGCGCTGGTGGTCCAGCACGGTGTGCAGTATTTGCTCGCCACTGTGCTGCTGGGCGGCTTGCTCATGATCGCTTTCGGCCTGCTTCGGCTGGGCAAACTGGTGCGTATGGTGCCGCACCCGGTGATGCTTGGCTTCGTCAACGGCTTGGCGATCATCATCGCCTTGGCCCAGTTGGAACAATTCAAGGTCGGCGAAGCGTGGCTGAGTGGAGCGGCGCTTTACCTGATGGTTGGGCTGGTGGTACTCACCATGGCCATCGTCTACATACTGCCGCGTCTGACCCGCGCCGTACCGCCAGCACTGGTTGCGATTCTGGGTGTCGGTCTGGCCGTCTATCTGCTGGGCCTACCGACCCGCACCCTTGCAGACATGGCGCATATCGCCGGCGGCTTGCCCGATTTTGCGCTGCCGCAGGTACCCTGGAGTCTCGAAAGCCTGCGCATCGTGGCGCCCTATGCCGTATTGATGGCCTTGGTCGGCATTCTGGAGACCCTGCTGACGCTGAACCTGACCGACGAGATCACCGAGAGCCGCGGTTACCCGGATCGCGAATGCGTGGCGTTGGGGGCGGCCAACATGGTCTCCGGTCTGTTTGGCGGCATGGGTGGCTGCGCCATGATCGGTCAAACCGTGATCAACCTCAGTTCCAGCGGCCGCGGGCGATTCTCCGGCGTGGTGGCTGGGGTGATGATTCTGCTGTTCGTTCTGTTTCTTTCACCGCTGATCGAGCACATCCCGCTTGCTGCATTGGTCGGCGTGATGTTTGTGGTGTCGCAGCAAACCTTCGCCTGGGCGTCGTTGCGCGTGCTCAATAAGGTGCCGTTGAACGACGTGATGGTGATCGTCGCAGTGACCGCCATCACGGTGTTCACCGACCTCGCCACCGCTGTGCTGTGCGGAATCGTCATTGCTGCGCTCAACTTTGCCTGGCAGCAGGCCCGGGAACTCTACGCCGACAGTCATCTGGAAGCTGACGGCAGTAAACTTTATCACCTGCACGGCACGCTGTTCTTCGCCTCGACCACGCCGTTTCTCAACCAGTTCGACCCCGCAAACGACCCCGCTCAAGTGACCTTGAACTGCCGCCATCTACGCTTCGTCGACTACTCGGCCATAGCCGCTTTAAATACGTTGCGTGAGCGATACCAGAAGGCCGGCAAGCATTTACGCGTGCTGCATTTATCCGAACGTTGCAAGAAACTGCTAAAACGCGCCCGAGCGCACCATGAATGAATTCAATGCTGATACCGGACCGTCACTTAACCTATGAATTTTTCATGCCATTGGCCAACAGAACAGGCAGTGTAGAGCGAAGATAAGCAATCAAGGTCTTTACGCAGATATTCCCCTCCAGACGAGCGGGATAAACAGCATGCAGGCCCGTGCATTCGAAATGATAGTGGGGCAAAACCCTTACGATCCTGCCGTCTCGAAGTGCCTCTGCTGCTATAAAGGCTGGTACGCAGCCTATACCCATACCTGAACATACCGCCGGCAAAATTGCATCACTGGTATTGAGTTGAAATGAAGACGGAGGGATATAGATATTGACAGGTCCATAGGGCCCCTCAAACTCCCAAGTGTCTAGTGTTGAAATAGCATCGTCCAACGGTCTCAAACATTCATGACTGATCAGGTCTTCCGGCACTATCGGATAACCTCGGCGATTTAAATAGTCCGGCGAGGCGCAAAGAACGGAATAACTTGCACCAATATTCTTCGACACCAAGTGCGGGTTGTGATCCGGCGCTACGATACCTATAGAGATATCAACGTCCTCGACCATCAAATCAGGAACACGATTTTCCAGAGACAAGTCGAACGTCACGGCGGGATAGGCAAGACGATAACCTGCTATGGCCGGCACTATGTATCGCTTGCCAATTTCATTTATAGAGTGAACGCGTAGATGCCCTTCGGGGAGGATATTGCTGTCTGTGACTATTTGAACAGCCTCATCAACACCAGCAATAATTCTCTGACAGCGAATAAAAAAATCTGACCCGGCGTTGGTCAGCGAAACCTGCCGCGTGGTTCTATTCAATAGAAGCGCATTCAAATGACTTTCCAGACGGGACACGCTGCGAGAGACCACGGGCACCGAAAAATTCAACTCAGTGGCTGCCGCAGTAAAACTATGGTGTCGAGCGACGGTCACAAAAATTCGCATGTGATCTATCAGGTTCACGCTGTCTCCTTAGCTCAGGGACAAATAAAGTCATCACATTGGCGTGAAGTGGTTAAGACTGAACGTAGAAATGTGAATAGGATCGGCGTTGCGGTGCAGGGAACGTAAACGGAAGAATTATTGTGCCGTACCCAGCGACTTTACCAAGCTGAGACGAATTGGATAATGGACACTGTTGATAGCGGGTATTGGCAAATACGACGTGGGGGTAACCCAATTGAAGGAGTCGCACCATACCTCCCGGGTATCGAATCAGAGCTAAGCGATATTGGACCCCAGGATTTACGCAGCGCAATCTTGTACGAACCATAGTTTCAAAAAGACCGAGCCATTGGTCGAAACACAACAACAAGAGAGGCCACACGATGCAGACCCAACTGTTGAGTGCCCGCAGCCAGGTGTTCAATCACGCTGACCCCTATGCTGTGTCGGATTACGTCAATCAGCACGTGGGAACTCACTGCATCCAGTTGCCCAGAACCGGCTCTCCCGAAGCCAGTATCAATCACCGAAAGTTTTCCAGTCTCGATCTGTGCCGTCTTAGCTACGGGGGCAGCGTACGGGTGACCTCCGCCGCGCTGGAAAACGTTTATCACCTACAAATCCTTCTGTCGGGCCACTGTCGTTCAGTATGCAGGGGCACCGAGCATTTCTATTTACCCGGCGAAATTCTTCTGATCAACCCCGACGATCCAGTCGATCTGACCTATTCCGAAGACTGCGAAAAGTTCATCGTCAAGCTGCCCATTGGCGTGTTCGACAGCACCTGTGCAGAGCAGCGCTGGACGCTACCTGCCGACGGCATTCGCTTTGCTTCCACCCAGCACGATATCAACGGGATCCTGAACCTGTTGACCCTTGTTTGTGACGAAGCTGAAACACCTGGCTCGCTGCTACAAGTCCAGGAACGCTATGAGCGCATCCTGGGCAGCAAACTGCTGAGCCTATTGCACAACAACGTGGACCGGGTGTCGGTACAAGAGCATATGTCCAGCTTCGAACACCTCATCCATTACATTGAGGAACACCTGACCGAAGACATCGATATTGTCCGCCTGATGCGCGTGGCAATTGTCAGTGAGCGCTCGCTGTATACCTTGTTCGAACGTCACGCGGGGACATCGCCCAAGGACTATGTACGCCAGCGTAAGCTTGAGCGTGTTCACACAGTGCTGTGTAACAGTAGCCATGCGTGCCGCAGCGTCACCGAAGTAGCAATGGATTATGGCTTTTTGCATTTGGGCCGTTTCGCCGAAAGTTACCGTCAGCGTTTCGGCGAATTGCCATCCACTACCTTCAAGCGATCTCGTTGCGTTGCGAGGAGTCATTTGCAGTAACTGGATATTCATTCGCAGGTAGCGGCTATTGCATGGGGTGCCGACTTCTTAATCTGGACTCGCCTGATTCACCTTGAGTGACTCAACTGAATAAAAAAGCGAGGGTCCAACCCCATGAACGTCACGCTCGATCGCCTTGCCCGTCAGTTATCCGAATCCGTCCAGGAAGATCCCGCAAAGGGCATTTTCCGCTGCCGCCGGGACATTTTTACCGATCCGGATCTGTTCGAACTGGAGATGAAACACATCTTCGAAGGCAACTGGGTATTCCTGGCCCACGAAAGCCAATTGCCCGAAAACAATGATTACTTCACCACCTGGATCGGCCGCCAGCCGGTGGTCCTTACCCGTGATAAACAGGGCCAGCTACACGGCCTGATCAACGCCTGCGCGCACCGTGGCGCAACCCTTTGCCGGCGCAAGCACGGTAACAAGGGCTCGTTCACCTGTCCGTTCCATGGCTGGACCTTCAGCAATGCGGGCAAGCTGCTTAAAGTGAAGGACGCTAAAACCGGCGGCTATCCCGAAAGCTTCGACTGCGACGGCTCACACGACCTGACGCGCTTGGCGCGTTTCGAAAACTATCGTGGCTTTCTGTTTGGCAGCCTCAACGCTGAGGTCGTGCCCCTTGCCGATTACCTGGGTGAGACTCGGATCATCATTGATCAGATCGTCGATCAAGCCCCCGAAGGGCTGGAAATCCTGCGCGGCAGCTCGACCTACTGCTATGACGGCAACTGGAAACTGCAGACCGAGAACGGCGCCGACGGTTATCACGTCAGCTCGGTGCACTGGAATTACTCTGCGACCATGCAGCGCCGCAACTACGAAGCCGAGGGCACCCGCACTGTGGACGCCAACGGTTGGTCGAAAAGCATCGGCGGCTTCTACGCCTATGAGTACGGCCACCTGTTGCTATGGACCCAGTTGCTCAACCCGCAAGTGCGGCCAATTTACGCACACCGAGACGAGTTGGCGGCACGTCTGGGCGAGACCAAGGCTGACATCATTGTGGGCCAGACACGTAACCTTGGTTTGTACCCCAACGCTTACCTGATGGACCAATTCTCCACCCAGATTCGGGTCATTCGACCCATCGCCGTGGATAAGACCGAAGTGTCCATTTATTGCTTTGCGCCCAAAGGCGAAAGCAGTGAAGAACGCGCGCTGAGGATCCGTCAGTACGAAGACTTCTTCAACGTCAGCGGCATGGGTACCCCGGACGATCTGGAGGAGTTCCGCGCCTGCCAAACCGGCTATCAGGGCCAGGCTTCACAGTGGAATGACCTTAGTCGTGGCGCCAGTCATTGGATCGAAGGCGCTGACGAAAACGCCAAGGCCATGGGCATGCAACCGTTGCTTAGCGGCATGAAAACCGAAGATGAAGGCTTGTTCGTTCGCCAGCACGCTTATTGGGCCTATGCCCTGCAAAAGGCTCTCGATATCGAGCGCTCGCATTTGATCGCTACTGATGGTGGGGAGACAGCATGAACCTTTCCCATGAACAGATCAGTGCTTTCCTTTACAAGGAAGCACGCCTGCTGGATGACCGTCAGTGGGACGAATGGCTGGAATGTTACGCCGCCAAAGCCGTGTTCTGGATGCCCGCCTGGGATGACGATGATCGTCTTACAGAAGATCCGCAGCGTGAGCTTTCGCTGATTTACTACCCCAGCCGGGACGGTTTGGAAGACCGCGTGTTTCGTATCAAAACCGAGCGCTCAAGCGCCAGCATGCCAGAACCGCGCACCGCACATTGCATCGCCAACCTGGAGGTGCTGCGAGTGGATGCCGAACGTATTGAACTGCGCTTCAACTGGCACACCCTGAGCCATCGCTACAAATCCACCGACAGTTACTTTGGCACCTCGTTCTATACCCTGGACGTGCGCGGTGAGCAGCCGCTGATCACGCACAAGAAGGTCGTGCTGAAGAACGACTACATCCATCAGGTCATCGACATCTATCACATCTAGGCCCGCTGCCCGAGGGCCTTGGTGCGACAGCCCCGCTGTCAGTCGCCGGTCGGCCCCGTTGCGCCCGCCATGAGGGAGACTCCGCTCATGAGCTACACCATTGCACTGAATTTCGAAGACGGGGTGACCCGCTTCATCGATTGTAAAGTCGGCGAAAAGGTACTCGATGCCGCCTTTCGCAACCGCATCAACTTGCCTATGGATTGCTCCGACGGTGTCTGTGGCACCTGCAAGTGCCGCTGCGATCAGGGCGAATATGATCTGGGCGACGATTTCATTGAGGACGCGCTGAGTGAAGATGAGGTGGAAAAACGTCTGGTGTTGACGTGTCAGATGATCCCAGGCTCCGATTGTGTGATCGCGGTGCCCGTAGCTTCGACCGTTTGCAAGACCGGAACCGTTCGGTTTGAAGCAACCCTGGCGTCAGTCGTCGCCCACGACGATGCGGCGCTGGAGGTCAGTTTCGACATCGCCCCCAACAGCGTCGCGCCCATCTTCCTGCCAGGCCAGTACGTCAATATTGCGGTGCCGGGCAGCGATCAGGTACGTGCCTACTCATTCAGTTCGGCGCCGGGGGCCAGTCGCTTCAGCTTCCTGATCAAGCGGGTACCAGGGGGACTCATGAGCGCTTGTCTGGACGGCGCCACGGTCGGCCAACGTTTCAGCCTGACCGGGCCGTTGGGCAGTTTTTATCTACGAGAAATCAAACGCCCGCTGTTGCTACTCGCTGGCGGCACAGGATTAGCCCCGTTTCTGTCGATGCTGGAAGTGCTGGCTGAGCGCGGTAGCCAACAGCCAGTGCATCTGATTTATGGCGTGAATCGGGACGTGGACCTGATCCTGGTGGATCGGCTGCAAGGGCTTGCATCCCAGTTGCCAAGTTTCACCTTTACCACGGTGGTGGGTGATGTCGAGTCCGCGCACCCACGCAAAGGCTACGTTACGCAGCACATGACGCCTGCGCATTTGAACGGAGGCGATGTGGACGTCTATGTCTGCGGCCCACCGCCAATGGTGGAAGCCGTGCGCCGTCACTTCGATGCCGAAGGCGTGGTGCCCTCAAGTTTTCTTTACGAGAAGTTCACCCCGACCAAAATCGTCACCCCCGACGAAGCCATTTGCGCCTGAGGAGTTCACCATGCGTCCCGACAGATTTACTGACAAAGTCGCCGTGATCACCGGTGCAGCCCAAGGCATTGGTCAACGAGTTGCTCAATGCCTCATGGCTGAAGGCGCCCGAGTGGTGGCCGTCGACCGCTCTGAACTGGTTCACGAGCTACAACATGAAGGCAGTGAATTGTTGACGCTGACGGCGGATCTTGAGCAGTACGGGGAGTGCCAGCGGGTAATGGCAGCGGCCGTTGAACGGTTTGGAAGGATCGATATCCTGGTCAACAATGTGGGCGGTACGATCTGGGCCAAGCCATTCGAGCACTACCAAGCCAACGAAATCATGTCCGAAGTGCAGCGTTCACTGTTTCCGACGTTGTGGTGCTGTCATGCCGTCTTGCCGCAGATGCTGGAGCAAGGCGGCGGCGCGATCGTCAATGTTTCATCGATTGCGACCCGCAGCCTCAACCGCGCGCCCTATGGCGCAGCCAAGGGTGGAGTCAACGCGTTGACCGCATGCCTGGCACTGGAAACTGCGGAACGCGGCATTCGGGTAAACGCCACCGCGCCGGGTGGAACCGAGGCGCCTCCTCGCAGGATTCCTCGCAACGCCAATCCGCAGAGCGACCAGGAAAAAATCTGGTATCAGCAGATTGTCGACCAGACACTCGACAGCACGCTGATGAAGCGCTATGGAACGATTAACGAACAAGTTAACGCGATCCTGTTCCTTGCCTCGGATGAGGCCTCCTACATCACGGGAGTAACTTTGCCGGTTGGGGGCGGGGATTTGGGGTGAGATCCAACTATCTCTTCCAGCGATACCCGCAATCACCATAATTTCCAGTTACGATTTTCGGGATCATTTAATCTGCCTGACCGTGATCCGCAGCAGTTCAGAAAGATAAAGTTGCCATTTACTTTGCTGCGGACCTTAAACCGAGAAACGATTAAAACCAAAGAGGTAGGCATGGAACCTGGAAGTTACCAACTTACGATGAGCGTCTTGATGACACCGGACAAAGCCAACTTCTCAGGAAATGTACACGGTGGCGCCTTACTAAAGTATTTGGACTCGGTCGCTTACGCCTGCGCTAAACGTTATGCAAGTCGATATGTAGTTACGCTGTCAGTAGACCAAGTTATTTTTCGTGAACCTATTTACGTCGGAGAATTAGTAACCTTCCTCGCGTCCGTCAACTATACCGGTCGAACGTCCATGGAAGTCGGTGTAAAAGTAATGACGGAAAATATTCATGAACGCTCAGTAAGGCATACCAATAGCTGTTATTTCACGATGGTCGCCGTAGATGACGACGGTAAACCGGTTCAGGTACGGTCGTTGGTACCTGATACAACCGTCGAAAAAAGACGATACGCACAAGCGCTTCAACGGAAGATACACCGTGCAGAACTGGAACAAAGGTACAACGCAATACGCGAGTCAAACACCCCGCTGGAATAATCCACCTTCAGGCACCTAATTCACTAGGGCTCAGCATCTAAAACGGCGAGCCAACTGCCACATAACCACCCACTCCCCGCTGAATCGCTCCAAAACGACACATTGCTGGTGCATCGGAGGCGCGGTCGTCCCGAGTTCAAAAACTGAATTTTTTTCACCAAAGCGCTCTAACTCGGTGCTATTCGCCCTCGACGCACCACAAAGCTGACCAGCAGTTCAACTTTGTGGCGCAGTTATTGCCTTATGCAGCTGTCCCCCAGCACTTTTCCGTCGTGGTTGTGCGTCCGCTCGTTTTACGTGGAGTTTCCCTATGCCTGTCTGGCGAAAAAGTATTCAGTGGCAACTCACCTTGAGCATGGGTGCAGCATTGGTGATCAGCAGCCTGATTGTTATCGCCATTTATGCCTTCGCCCTGAACCGGCTGACCGATCGCTACCTGCTGCAACAAGCCATGCCCGCCAGTGTCGAGGCGATCCGCAACGACCTTGAGCGACTGCTTACCTCGCCCCTCACCGCCGCCAGCGACATTGCCGACAACACGCTAGTCGAAGATTGGCTGAGTACCGGTGAAGACCCGGCACAACAAGCGACCTTCGTGCGCTACTTGGCCAACATTCAGCAGCAACACAAAGCGCTGACCACCTTTATTGTCGCCAAGGACAGCGGCCATTACTTCACCAATAAAGGCGCGGATCGCACGTTGCAGCCTGGTGCCAAGGAAAACAACTGGTTCTATGATTTCCTCGCCAGCGGCAAGCAGCGGGACCTGGAAATCGATATCGACCAAACCACCCGCGTTCCTACGCTGTTCATCAACCAAAGGATCGAAAGCAACGGCAAAGTAGTGGGCGTGGCAGGACTTGGTTTCAGCTTGAGTGCTTTGTCGGAGATGGTTCGTAACTTCCATTTCGGTGAGCACGGCCAAGTGTATCTGGTCAGCCCGGAGGGCAAGGTCAAGGTTCACCCCAACGCCGAGTTCAACGACCGCCAGTCACTAGAACAGTTGGTTGGCGCTGGACCCGCCAAGTCATTGCTAGGTGCGACGACCAGCAAAACTCCAGTTGAGTTTGAGCGTAATGGTCAGGCGTTCGTTGCCTTGGCGGAGCCGGTCGATTCATTGGGTTGGACCCTGGTCAGTGAGGTGCCTTTGGCAGAAGTCTACGGCCCGGCCAAAGACGCGTTGACGATCATCTCTGCTATCAGTCTGGCGGTGGTCCTGTGTTTCCTCGGCTTCGTGGCCTGGATAGCCCGTGGCATCGTCCGTCCGATTCGTCAGGTCACCACTGCGTTGATCGATATTGGCGGAGGCGATGGCGACCTGACTCGCCGTCTGGATGATCACCGTGAAAACGAACTGGGTGACTTGGCGCGCGGCTTCAACCGTTTCATCGAAAGCCTGCGTGAGTTGATCGGCGATGCGTTGCACACCAGCGAACAGCTGCGCCACAGCGTGGGCGACGTCAAGCGGGTGGTTGAAAGCACTGCTGCGCGGGCCGTGCAGCAACAGCAGATGACCGATATGGTCGCGACCGCGGTGCATGAGATGGGCCTGACCGTTCAGGAAATTGCCCGAAATGCTGGCGCCGCTGCGGACGTGTCACGTAATACTCAGAACGAAGCCGTGTCGGCCAAACGTATCGTTGGTCAATCAATCACCCACATTCAAGCGATGTCAGATGGTGTGGGCAGCGCAGCAGGTGCGGTCGAGGCGCTGGCTACCCGAATATCAAACATTGATCAGGTGTTGACGGTAATTCGGAGCATTTCCGAGCAGACCAACTTGCTGGCCCTCAACGCCGCCATTGAAGCGGCGCGTGCTGGCGAGATGGGCCGTGGTTTTGCCGTAGTTGCCGATGAAGTCCGCACCCTCGCCGGTCGCACGCAGAGCGCTACTGGCGAAATCCAACAGATGATTGGAGAACTCAAAGGCGGTGCCGATCAAGCCGTGGCCTCCATGCGCGCAGGTCAGGCAGCCACGGGGACCGGCGTCGAAGCCAGTCGCCGTACGGGTGATTCCCTGGACACGATTGCGGGGCACGTGGAAGAACTCACTGACCGCAATCACCAGGTCGCCGCCGCTACCGAGGAACAAAGCTCAGTGACCGAAGAGATCAACCGCAACGTCCAGGGCATTGCTGACTTGGCTCAATCTACGGCGAAGGATGTGCAGACCTGCCGTGAGGACTGCCTCAAACTCTCGGAAAAAGCTGAGCATCTCGCCTCACAAATGGCGCGGTTCAAGTTGTAAGCAAACAGCAAAAACCGAGACTGGTTGAATAAAGAATCACTGTAGGAGCTGCCGAAGGCTGCGATGTTTCAGGACCAATCGCAGCCTTCGGCAGCTCCTACAGTGATCATTTCAATATCAGCCCGGCAAAATATCAGCCGTCGACACCACCGTCGCATATTCACCGTGCAGGTTGCCCAGCGACATCGCGTGCACCTCTTCGGCGGTGCGCGGGTTACCGAAGAAGTCCGCCTGGTCGAAGGTGAAACAAGCGTCATGGGGCACCAGCACCTCGAACCCGAGGTTGCCGCCACTGCGCGCTGTCGACTCCACTGAGTTGTTCGTCACCACGCCAACAATCACTAGCTGGATAATCGAATCGGTGCGCAACCAACTTTCCAATGACGTCCCGCAAAATGCATCGGGTGTCTGCTTTTGCAACTCGCCTTCACCTTCTGCAGGTGCAAACTCCGGCTGATACTCGACGCCCGATTGCTCCGGCCAAAACACCGAGTCTGGCGATCGAGAAAAATGCCGAACGTGGATAACTGGCCGCTTCATCTCGCGCCAAGCTGCCAGCAGCTTGATTATCTGTATTTCTGCATTAGGGTTATTGCGCCGTCCCAACTTGGGATGATTGATGCCGTTCTGCATATCAATCAGCAACAGCGCTGCATTAGCTTGAATGTCCATCCGATTCCGTCCCGTCTAGATAGCACTGAAAAGTTGCGCCAGCTTCTGTTTTGCGAACTGCTCAATCACGAAGTCTACAAATACACGGGTCTTTCCGGGCAGCAGTTTATGCTCGCTGTAGTACAGCGAAATATTACCATCGTCGACGTACCACTCTGGCAACACACGCAACAATAAACCATCACGTAGATACGGCGCGGCAAACGGCATACTGACCAACGCCACACCCAAACCTTGTTCGGCAGCCGCGCAGGCGGCTTCTGAATCGCTCATGGTCATGCGCAGTTTCAAGTTCAACGGACACTGTTGCTGCGCACGATTAGTCAGCGGCCAGGAACGCACGCGCCCGGTCTGAGGCGAGCGGATTAATATTCCGTCGCAGCCTTGCAGATCCTCCGGATTAACCAACGGCGAATGTTCAGCCAAATACTCTGCCGATGCGACCAGCACTCGATGCGCAGGCGCGATTTTGCGTGCCACCACACCCTGGGGAAGATCGAATCCGCCGCCAATGGCTGCGTCGAAGCCTTGGCCAATCAAATCCACCTGGCGATTATCGAAGTGCCAGTCCGGGGTGATGGCCGGGAAGCGCCGGAGGAACTCCCCCAGCAAAGGCACGATGTACAAGCGTCCAAATACCGTACCCATGCTGACTTTCAAAGTGCCGGTGGGTTGACCTTCAGCACTGGCCAGATTAGCCACCGCGTTTTGAATGGTATTGAGGCTGGCACTGACTTCGCCGAGAAATCGTTGGCCCGCTTCCGTCAGGGTCAGACTTCGGGTACTACGCTGAAATAGCCTTACACCGAGACGCGCCTCCAGCTTTGCAACGCTCTTACCTACTGCGGCCGGCGTCAAACTCAAGCGGCGGGCAGCTTCAGCGAAGCTGCCGACTTCCGCACTTCGGACAAAACACTCGATGCTGCTGAAGTTATCCATGCCGTCACTCTAAACTTTTGGTTTACACAGACTATAGCGATTACCCGCTACTCAGGGGGCAATCAACTGCAGATACTGACCACCACACAAGACAAACCCCTTTGAACGTTCGAACTTCACACCTTTGGAGAACTGCATGTCCATTCAATCGAACCTCAGCAACAAAGTAGCGCTCATTCAAGGCGGCTCCCGTGGCATCGGCGCAGCC
>NZ_JAMFRV010000098.1 GCF_026224925.1 Pseudomonas sp.
ATAGCAAGCAGGTAGGCTTGGCCACGCTGTGCGTCGAATACCATATTGTGCGCCCATGGCCGCGAACCGATGGTCGCACTGACAGCGTACTGCCCCGCCGCGTCGCGCTCGACCACTGACAGGCTGGCGTCGGCGCCGCTGGGAATCAGTAACTGCTGACGTTTTGCATCATAAGCCATGGTGTTCACCGCACGGGTAATCGGCAGTGAGGCTTGCTGCGCACCGCTGGCCAAGTCCGCGATGATCAACGTTGGCGTATCGCCACGGCAAGCTATGAACAACCGTCCACCCGCTTCGTCAGCGGCCAGCGCACTGGGTTTGCTGCAATTGGGATATTGCCATTGCTGCAGGGTTGCCAGATCGGAACCACTCAACACCGCGACTTGATTTTCATCGCGCATAGGCACGATCAAATTGCCGTTGCCGAGCATGATCGGGCCGTCGAGTTTGAGCGCCGGTATGTCTCGCGAACCGGTAATGCTGTCAGTGCGCGGGTCAAGGAAATACAGCGTCGAGTGATCGCCGCGTCGGCCACTGGTGAAGATCACCCGGTCATTGCCGGCGTCATACACGGCGTTGTTCAAGTTGCCGGAATCCACTGGCACACGCTTGATCACCCGCAAACTATTTAGCGCGATAACGCCGACACTGCCATCCATGTTGGCGACGTAGGCACGGTCATGTTTAGGCACAAAGACCACGGTATTTGCGCCCGCAGAATTGACCAAGGTTTTGACGGCTTTCTGTTTCTGCACATCAAAGATTGTAAGGCCGTTTTCACGACGGGCGATAAACAGGTAAGGCCGCTTGGCCTCCAGCGCGCCGAACCCCCAACTATGACCTGAGCCTGGCAGCACGTTGGCGGCGGTAATGCGATACAGCAACGGCTCGGCGGCCTGAACCCACTGCGCTGCGCCAAGCTGAATAACGAGCGCGAGCCCTGCCAGCGCCTTGATTGGAATACTCATGACATCTCCTCAAAATTCCAACGTAGTGGACAGGATGAACTGCCGCGTATCACCTAACGAGATGAAGTAACGGTTAGCGCTAGAGGTGTAATAGGTTCGGTCGAACAGGTTCTTCACGTTCAACTGAACGTTAACCTTGTGCTCGTCAATGCGCGTGTCATAGGAAGCAAACGCATCAGCCACTGTATAAGAAGGCAGATCGAACGAATTGGCGGAATCGCCTGGCCGTTCGCCGACATAGTGAGCGCCGCCACCGGCGCGCAGTCGATCGCCACCACCAAGAATCGAACCGAAGTCATAGGCTGCGGCCAGGGAGGCCGTCTGTTTAGCGGTATTCCATAGCCGATTGCCCTTGTAGTCCGGGTCATCCGTAGTAATCGCGTCCAGCCAGGCATAACTGCCGATAAGGCTCCAGCGATCAGTCAGTTCGCCCGTGGCGTCCAACTCGACACCGCGTGACCGGGCGGCGCCTGAAGTGCGCCAATCGGTCAGCTTGGTGACGTCATTAAACGCCGAAACCAACACGTTTTTCTTCTTGATATCGAAGACGGCCAAGGTGCCGGAGATGCGCCCTGGCACGTCCAGCTTGATCCCCATTTCGTAGGACTTTGCTTCTTCGGGCAACACGCTTGAGTCAATTACCACGCCGGTGCTTAGTGGCGCGATAGTCGACGCCGGCTTAAGCGACTCGGTATAGCTGCCATAGAGGGAAACTTCGTCAGTGAGTTTGTAAACCAGCCCAACCCGGGGCAAGAATTTTTGCCCATTGATATTGGTATTGGCAGTAAACGGACGACCGCGACCGGCTATCTGGTCGTACATTTGATAACGAGCACCTGCTACCAAGATCCACTTATCGGTGAGATGAAATGCATCCTGAGCGAACAACGACGTGGTGCGCAGCTTGTCTGTCTGGTCACTGTCGCTGGCCGAAACGGTGCTGGACGGCGACTCCCGCCCGTACACCGGGTTCAGGTAATTGAAGGTGGACGTCGTGGCTTGGCGCAGCAGGTCGGCACGGAAAATCTTGCGTTTCTCGTTGTCCACGCCTAGCTGCAGATCATTCTGGAAGCCCGCAATATCGACAGTGCCTTCCAACGTGCCAATGGCAAAACTGTCTGTAGTGACCGAGCCATGAGTGGCATCGTTGCTGCGGCTCACTACGCCAGTGGTGGAGTTAATGGCTGTGGTGCGCACTTGGTTGGCGTCGTAGGTTTCACGGTTCCAGCTATAGCCCAAGTGCGCCTTCCAGTTGTCATTGAACTGATGATCAACCGACAACTGCGTCAGGTCCGAGCGCCCTTCCATGTTGTTGTACGGTTCATCCAGACGTTCCGAGCGCGATATGTTCAGCGGGTGATTGGTCTTCGGGTCGAGTGCGGTGCCCCGATCAAACGGCGCGAGGAATTCGCGGTGTTCATAGGACACCACCACTTGCGTCGTGTCGCCGTACCAAGCCAAAGACGGCGCGACCAAGGTTTCGCGGTGGGTGCCAAAGTTGCGCCAATAATCCTCGTCTTCATGGTCGACAATCAGCCGATACGCCAGGCCGCTGTCACCCAACGGGCCGGTGGTGTCCAGCGTGCCGCCGCTGCCATCCTTGTCGTGGGCATAGCCAGAGGCTCGTGCAGTGATCGCGTTGTAGCTTTCCAACGATGGACGCTTGCTGACCACGTTAATCACCCCGCCCGGGTCCATGATGCCGTACAGCAACGAACCCGGTCCCTTAAGCACTTCCACGCTGTCAGCGGTTGCACTCAAGCCCCTGCCCTGCACCAACGGCATACCGTTGTGCATGATCGAGCCGTCGCGATTGCCACCAAAGCCGCGCTTCATGAGCGTGTCTTGGGTGGAGGCCAACGTATTGCCCTGAGTGATGCCACTGACGTTGACCAGCGCGTCATCGAGGTTTCGTGGCTTCTGATCACGCAGCACCTGAGCCGTGACCACATTGACCACTTGCGGCACCTCGAGGCTGGATTTGTCACTGCGCAAGATTGAACTGGTGTTCCCCGGCTGGTAGCTGGTGCTGGACTCGCTGCTGGAGTTGATCTGAGTCGGGGCCAGCTCCATCGCATCGGCGACCACTAGAACGTACACGCCGTTGCCCTGTTTGACCGACGACACGCCGGTTCCCGCCAGCAACTGTGCCAAGCCCGCATCCACCCCATAGTCGCCTTCCAGGCTGCGGCCTACCTTGCCGTCGGTTAACTGAGCATTGCCCGCCAGTTCAATACCTGCGGCTTGAGCGAAACGTGCCAGTTGGGCCGTCAGGTCACCTTTGGGAATATGAAACTCATGGCTAGCGTTTTGCGCGGCCATGGCGTTCGACAATGAGGCGACGTCTAGCGCAAGGACCAGCGCCAGTGGCGACAGGCTGAAACGGCGATGAATCGGAAGGTTCGGAGGCATGCTGCTGATACCGCTCAAGTAAGAGAAAAGGTCTGCTTTCATCTACACCGAACGAGCGCATCAAAAAGGGAACTGACAATTGAAAATAATTTAAACGCGAGCTTCTAGCGTTACCCACCATGGCATCAGGCGGTTGACCCGCACCGGCAAGATGCCCACCAGCGAAGCCAAGGCGCGATCAGTGTCGCGAACTGAAAACGTCCCCACCACGCGCAGATTCGCCACCTGTGGATCGCAGCCCAAAACACCATGCCGATAGCGCCCCAGTTCAGTGACCAATTGCCCTAGCGGCACGCCCTCGGCGAC
>NZ_JAMFRV010000099.1 GCF_026224925.1 Pseudomonas sp.
AGGATGCTTTTATCGTCGGGGTCGGCACGCACTTGATGAACTACGAAACATCACCGGTCAAAGCCTTGCAGATGGTCTCGGATGCCGGAATCACCGCCGTCAAAGACGACGCGTATTGGTCCACGGCAGAACCGACGGCTAACCAATTGCGCATCGTGGCGCCGTGGCGCACGTACCTGAACACCACCAAAAGCAATAACCTGACCACGCTGACGATTCTTGATTACAGCACCAACTTCCACGACAACCTCAAGCCCCGTACGCCAGAGGTCAAGACGGCATACCTCAAATACGTCGACTACGTGACCCGCCAATTGCCCGGCAAAACCGACTACTGGGAAATCTGGAACGAGTGGGACCTGGAGGGGCCGAAAGACCCCAAGCTGTCCGCCGACTACGCCACGCTGGTCAAAGAAACGGTACCGCTGATTCGTAAGAACGATCCAAAGGCCAAAATCCTCGCTGGCTCCGTGACCCCTGAAGGCATGAACTTCGGTTTTGCTGACCGCTTGATCGACGCCGGGATACTCGATCAGATCGATGGCCTGTCGATACACCCCTACGTGCATTGCGCAGGCAGAGGGCAAAACACACCGGAAGCCTGGGCCAAATGGGTACGTGATTACGTCCGACACGTGAACGAAAAAGCCGGTAGGGAAATTCCGATTTACCTGACCGAGGTCAGCTGGCCAAGCCACACCGGCAATTGCGGAAACACACCGGAGACCGTCGCTTCCTACATAGCGCGAACGTTTTTCCTAGCCCGGACTATACCGAGCCTGAAAGGCATGTGGTGGTATGACTTGGTCAACGATGGCTTGGACAAAACCGATCAAGAACACAACTTCGGCCTGCTCGACCACAACCTGGACCCTAAACCCGGCTATGGCGTACTCAAAGCCATAAGTCCGTTCGTACGTGATTACACCTACGACCCCGAGCCCAGCACCATGGTCAACGATGTTTACCTGCTGTACTTCAACAAAGGCACAGAACACGTCGTCGTCGGCTGGGTTGACGGTCGCTCCCAAGAGAAACAAGTGACCAGCAGCGCCAAGCTCGCAGGCAAGCTGCAACTCATCGACACCGCACACCCAGCAAAAGGCCAGATCAACACCGATACGCCGTGGGCGTGCAGCGATCAGCACTGTGCGGCAACCGTAACCCTCACTAACTTTCCCAAAATCATTAGCCTGAACGCCCCAGACGAGATGGTTAAACGCTGATTCAGCACCGACTCAGCAACTGCCCGCCCCTGGATAGAATCGCCATGGACTTTCGAGAAGACATCAATGGACTACGCGCGATTGCAGTAATCGCCGTGGTCCTGTTCCATTTCAACCCGGCGTGGCTGCCAGGCGGTTACGCGGGCGTCGATATATTTTTCGTCATCTCCGGCTATCTGATCACCGGGATCATTTTCCGTGGCCTGCAAAAAAACAGCTTCGGCCTGATCACCTTCTACAAATCCCGGGCTAAGCGGATCATCCCGGCGCTGGCAGTCATGTGCTGCACACTATTAGTGTTTGGTTGGTTCTATTTACTGCCACTGGAATACAGCGAACTGGGCAAACACGTCGCCAGCAGCCTTGGGTTCTTTTCCAACTTTGTGTACTGGTCAGAAGCGGGCTACTTCACCGCCGGCGCCCATGAGAAATGGCTACTGCATACGTGGTCACTCTCGGTTGAATGGCAGTTTTACATGATCTACCCGATTATCCTGCTGTTGCTTAGCCGGTTGATCTCACTGCACCTACTGCGTTGGATCGTCCTCGCCGGGAGCGTTCTCGGCTTTCTGGCCTGCGTGTATGTCTCATTCAAATGGCCAGAGCCGGCTTTTTATCTATTGCCTGCCCGCGCCTGGGAATTACTGGCGGGCGGCGTCGCCTGTTTGTTCCCGATCAAGCTCAAACACCTGCCACAACGTGCGCTTGAAACATTGGGTATTAGCTTGATGCTAGTGAGCTTTTTCATCCTGTCCGAAAGAGACGTCTGGCCGGGTTACCTGGCGTTGTTGCCGGTGATGGGCACACTGCTGGTGATCGTCTCGGCTCGGCAAGATTCGGTCATGACCAACAACCTGTTCTCACAATGGACCGGCAAGCTTTCCTACTCGCTGTACCTGTGGCACTGGCCGGTGGTGGTGTTCATGAGCTATGCCGGGTATTTGAACGATACCCGGAGTGCGCTGGCCGGGATCGCAGTTTCATTCGCCTTGGGCTTCGCCTCATTCTCGCTGATCGAGAGCACCTCCAAGGTAAAACGCGAGCGCCCCTGGAAGTTCGCCACCGTCAGCAGCCTAATCGTTTTGGTATTCGCCGGTGGCGCCGCAGTGCGAGCGACACAAGGCGCCGTCACCCCATTACGCACCATCAGCATCTCTGACAAAGCACGCTTTGTGCAGGACTACGCCGACCGGCAAAACAACCTCTACGAAACCTATTGGCTCAAGTGCGACGCGTTTTCCGCCTTCACACAGCGCGGACAAAAAGCGATCGATCCGTCCTGCACGCAAAAACACGGCGAAGGCGGCGTCTTCCTGTGGGGCGACTCCCACGCCCAAGCACTGTCGCTGGGCTTGAGAACACTGCTGCCTAAGGACACGCCGTTCTACCAAGTCACCTCGGCCGCCTGCAAACCCAGCCTCACCGACGACACCGGGCTGCAAACCCCGCCGCGCATCAGTTGCAACTACTCCAACAGAACCGCACTGGAAAGCATTCAGGCTGACAAGCCGGACATCGTGGTTATCGCGCAAAAAGATGAACACGACAAAACCCACTGGGACCAAATCGCCGCACGGCTCAAAAGCTACGGCGTCAAACACGTCGTACTCATGGGTCCACTGCCGCAATGGAGCCCTTCCCTACCCAGCGTCATCGCCAACCGCCACTGGGGCGCCAACGACTCCCACATCACCGACGCCGCCCTCGACCGCAGCGTGATGATCTCCGATCGCGCAACGCAAAACTCCATCGACCACAACGCCGTGGATTTTGTGTCCTTGATTGATAAGTTGTGTGTGGCGGATTCGTGCTTGGTGAGACTGCAGGGGGATAACTCGCTGCTGCAGATTGACTCGGGGCATTTGAGTGAAAAGGGTTCGATTTACATTGTTAAGAATTTTGTGATGCCGGAGATTGAGAAGTTGAATTGAGGGGAGGTGGTTCAACTCGATCACCGTAGGAGCGGGCTTGTTCGCGAGACGTCGTAACTGACAAGACGCCGACAAAACGATATCTACAGATCGGTAAAAATATAGATAATTTCAGTTGTTTTATAAAAACGAAGCCCGCCAGGTTTGATGACCTGCGCGGGCTTTTTTTGGCCTCAATCCTGGGGCCAGTAATTTTCGTAAAGTTGCTCGAATCGGCGTTAGATGCTGATCGGTTGCACGTAGAGCTTTGAGGCTAATACCGATCTCAATCTAACAACTAAACCGCAACACTAAACACACTTGGAAAAATCTCGACAGTTTAATATATACACAGATCATTAAACCAACTTAGGAATAATCCTTCGTTAGCAAGTAACATATCCTACAGTCATTATGGATTAATCTGGCCAAGCATATATACCAAAGACTTCTTTTAGTTTACAAATGGAGCCTCCCCATGCCAGTCTTGTCCCCTCAGAACAAACTCACCCTGATAGTCGCCTACCTGAAAAAGGATTACGGCCTACTGATGTACAGGGTCTGCGGGGAGAAAGAGCCAACCAAACCTGTTTTTAATATTTAACAGGTGATCGACTGCCACTTTCTGGTCGGGGATGATTACGCTGGAAAATCAGCGTGTTTGTGTATGGACAATCAAAACAGTTATGGCCTTCATAACATGTAATGTTGAATCCACGGCCTACTCGCGGCAAAGCAGTCGCCGATTGAAATCATAGTGACTGTTGCCGTCCTTCGACCAAGAACAAGGACGGTAAACGCAACCCCGAAAGGGAAACTCTGTTTAGTAAGCCGCTTCAACCACTATTTAAAGCCACAAGGAAGTATTTATGCATCCATCGCTACAGCGCCTATCCCCGGACTCCGCGCCTCGTTCCCCCCGCGCCTTGCTGTTGGGTACACGTTTGTGGAATACGCCCGTTAGTCCCGTGCAAGGGAGACACAAATGAAGAGTTCGGTACGAGGCCGGTGCTGCTCAATCGTTGTCGCAGTCTTGCTGTCAACCTACACCGCTGCCTGGGCGGCGCCGACGGTTGTGGCGAAGACCCCGGCGCCAAACCCTTCTTGGCTGATGGGCGAGGCAAAACGCCTGAGCAACGCGAAACTATTGGCAGCGGCCACGGTCATGGCCCAGGCGGCTATGGAGGCGAGCCGTAAGAAGGGCGGCTACGGAGAATACACGGACCTCGAAGCGGGCGACTTGCTCGTCAACCTGCTGCACCAGCAGAAGAGATACGACGAGGCCCGGATCGCCGCCGAAGAGCAGATTGCGTATTGGGAGCAGGAAACAGCCTCTTCCGGATCGAAGAACAAGCGCGACCCTCGCATCCCGGGCATGCTGGGCCGAGCAATAGAGGCAAGCATGATGGCGGGAGAAAGAGCAGAGGTCGCACGTCTGCAGGAAAAGCTTTTCGCGGCCGTCAACCCCTATCCCGGTCTATGGAGCTTGTCACCGGACGAGCCGCGCTTGCGATACGAACTGGCTGACTTCTCGATGCCACTGCTGCTGGGGCAGTGGAAACTGACAACGTTTGAGCCAGCAAAAAACCGGGATTCCACCACCCGCCTCCTCTACACGCAGGAGTTGGCGGACAGCCACCTGAGCGCCAAGATTTCGCTGTCTTATGACGAGAAACAACGCAAACAGAATGCATCGCAACGGCAGGAGTGGCTCAAATCCTACGAAGGGCAGGGTGAGGCAAAGGCGCTTGCATCCGCAATGCCCGATCTCCCCTTCGACGGCCTGACCTCCGTCAAACACGGGAGGCAAGAGGAGTGTGATGGCGAGCAATGTGTCAACGTTTATTGGATGGCGCTACGCGGCGACTGGCGCATGGCGATTCACGTGACTTTTAAATCGCGGGACGAAGCTCAAGCAACTGAGCAGGTGCGCAAGTTGTTCGCACAGTTGAAATGGCAAAGCGCACGACCGCTGTTCCGCGAACGTACTATGGCCGAGCAAATCCAAGACATGGATTCAACCTTGGAGATTCCGGGCGGCTGGTCCAAGGCCGCTGAACTGGCGGAAAAGGCGCTGCCCGATGCCTTTTCCTCGGAGGAAGTTGCGCGTGTGCAGACACTTATCGGCGTGTCGCAGTACCGGCGCGGCGCCCTGGATGCCGCCCGCCGCTCGTTGGATTTAGCCGTGCCTGCTTGGGAAAATGGCTTTATCGATGAAATCTTCTATCGCGTTGCGCTGGATTACGCAGCGGATATTGCCTATCGCCAGGGCAGAGTTCACGAGGCCGTCCCCCTAAACCGTACGTTCATCGAATGGCAGGCAAGCGACTCTACGCTAGGCTGGGCAATGCCGAAGAATGAAAATGCCTTGGTCAACCGTCAGAATGGCATGCATCTTCCCTTGCGCGTAGGCGACTACCGCCTGAGATTGGGCACACACGGTCGTTTCTACTACGAAAATTTGCAAACAAGGGCGCAACTTGGCCTCACCGTGGGCTTCGCTCAGTCATCTGACGATGAACTTGAGTCGTTGCTGCGCTCTTTCATGGCAAAAAATTTGCGGCTGCAAGCCGGAGACGTACGTAGGACGACGTTCTCGCCCACACTGGCCAAGCGAGAACCGCAGACAGCCGGCCGCAAATGGGAGTTCGATGTGACGAAGCTACCTGGCGAGAAAGAGGCCTCCGACGAGGGTTCTATTGACGGCGTCCCGCGAGGCACACCCATAAAAATGGCGTTTTGGATTGTAGACCGCGAGGGGCAACGGTCTTTGCTACGGGCACCAATAATGGACGGTGACCAAACCAAGCTTGAGGCGAACAAGATTGCGCAAGCGTTGTCATGGTAGGACCCAACCCCTAACACTGCCAAACAGCCCAACAGCCCAACCACACCGTCCCCTCTGCTTCTCTCCTGGCCTTCTTGGTGCCTGAAGCAGAGGGTGATCACTTGGCTGTTGAGGCGCTGCAACAACGCTTCAAACTCTCCGCGCAGCACCTGCCGGTCATTGCCGTTTTGATCATCGGCAAAGGTCGCGCCCAATACTTGACCGCTTTCGTGCTTCGCCAGCTGATCGAAAAATACGCCAAAGCCATCAATCGCGTCAGCTTTGCTGAGTACTAGATAAACCGGTAGATCGACCTTTAGTTGCTGGCGGATGTCCTTCAGGCGCTCACGAATTGAAGTGGCTGTTATGTACTTGTTGGAGACCGCGCGAGAGTGGGTAGAGTCCGCGTTGAAAGCGGATAGATCGTAACCAAGTAATCAGAACCAACACTAAATTAAAGCCAGATCAAACCGAAATACTGTAGAGATGAAATTTATCCGGGAATGGATTTACCGCTACAGTAAAACTGTACGCGAAAAACCTATTCGAATATCGCCACTCAATCTGTTCCAGTTAGAAACTATCACTTTAGGAGTTTTCCTACAGCCGCTCCGCCGGCAGACTACATATTTGAATTTGGTTACAGAATATTCTACCGAAACCAATACAAAATAAAGAAAACAACCATGAAAAGCTCACGCACGAAGGCAAAAAAATATATACACGCGGCATTAATCACACTTCTTATAATTTCCATTAGTGGGTGCGGATCCATAGTGGCAAGAACGGCACGCAGCTCTGTGGATGCAAACTATTTTAAAGGTGTTCAGGGCACCTATCAATATCTGACACTTAAAGCGTCGTTTGGTCCCTATGACCCCCTACCTATAATGTGCTTGCTAACAATAATTTGTCCTGTGGCATTTATTTACTCCTTACCTATCGACGCCGCAATTGATACCGTTTTGCTGCCATACGATTTATTCAAGTCCTAATCCAGCGCCTGTTGAGACACGCACTGTCGGTCTTTCGACCGCTTGTAGGAGCCTTCCGAAAGTAAGGTTTGTTAACGACTGAGGGTTTATGTTTCACGGACAAACCACCAAAACTGTAGGAGCGCGCTTGCCCGCGATGGACCGCGAAGCGGTCCCAAACCGGCACACTCATTTCTAACGGGAAGAAACGAGTCTGCTGATTTTACGACTGCTTTGCAGCCGATCGCGGGCAAGCGAGTTCCTACAGTTGATTTCCTGTTTAGCTAGTTAAATGTTGTTTGATAAAAACGAAGCCCGCCGGGTTTGATGACCTGCGCGGGCTTTTTTTGGTGTATGAGGCCGCAGTGGGCTAACAAGACCAACCGTTCTCGGTTGCCCCCCCTTGGACGACTCCTACAGAAAGCATTGTAAGGCCGCACTTGTAGACCGCAGCAGTTCGTTCACTACCCGAATTAATCAGCATCCGGGTCCTG
>NZ_JAMFRV010000006.1 GCF_026224925.1 Pseudomonas sp.
ACAGCGAGGAACCTTTTTCAAACGTCGGGGCGCCGAACCGCAAAAAGGGCTGGCCCCACCATACAGTTCCTCGCCTAGGCTCGGAATTCCCTTACTCCGGCCGCATGGTCTAACGGGGCCTCTTTTCCGTAATTTGATATTCAATACACTCGAGATCCGAAAGGCAGATCAAAAGCTCTGAAACCTCTGAAAATCCTGAAACCCCTATGGGAACGAATTCATTCGCGATGGACCGCGAAGCGGTCCCAAACCGGCAAATACAATTGCAACGGTCAAAACCGCATCAACCAACCTACGGCTGCTGCGCAGCCGATCGCGAATAAATTCGCTCCCACGGCCTGCCGGCCAGAAGCCGGGAGACGGCGTCCAAACAAACCAGCAGCCATAACGCAGACCCGCTTTTGATGTTGGCTCCCAAAACAGCAGGCCGGAGGCCTCCATTAATTGCCCCGTAAAACCATAGAGGCCGAGCGCAGCGAGGGAAGTTGAGCGTAGCGAGACCCATGGTGGGGCACAGACTTTTGGTTACTTTTTGTCGTTTGAAAAAGTGACTCGCTGTAAGAGCGAAACCATTACCCCCAGCAACCACAAACGCCGGATGTACACACTAACCCAACGCCAACACAAAACACGCCCTTGACCCTAACCCCTAAACCAGCAGAACCGCAGGGCCTTGTCTCCAACCTTTTTCCAACCCATACAAGCTGTTACTGTACCGCCCTCAGAAGCCCAAGCCGCCTGAGTCCGATTCAGATTTGATACGTACCCTCCTGCTCTTCGTCAGTCTGGTATTGAGCTTTTCCGCAGGCGCTACCATCAGCGAAAGCCATGGCTATGCGCAGTTCGGCGCACTCAAGTACCCAGCCAGTTTTACTCACTTCGACTGGGTCAACCCCGAGGCGCCGAAGGGGGGCACCTTACGCATCATGGCGTTTGGCACCTTCGACACGCTCAACCCCTATACTTTCAAGGGCAGCAGCCCGATTTCGACACCGAACTTCCTGCAATACGGCGTTAACGAGCTTAACGAGCCGTTAATGGTCGGCACTGGCCAATACGACCCGTCTGGCGACGAGCCCACTTCCAGTTATGGCCTGATCGCACAATCGGTCGAATACAGCGACGACCGCAGTTGGGTGGTGTTCAATCTACGTCCGCAGGCACGCTTTAATGATGGCAAGGCGATCACCGCCTACGACGTGGCGTTTTCCTATAGGTTGCTGCTCAAAGAAGGCCATCCGCAGTACCGCACCAGCCTGCAAGAAGTGGCGCGGGTGGACATTCTTGGACGGCATCGAATTCGTTTTGTGTTCAAGCGGGCCGGTAACCCACTGCTTATTCTGCGCCTGGGCGAGTTGCCGGTGCTGCCGCAGCACTACTGGAAAAACCGCGACTTCAAGGCCACCACCTTCGAGCCGCCCGTAGGCAGTGGCCCGTACCGGATCACCCACGTGCAGCCCGGCAGGCGCCTGGTGTTTGAGCGGGTCAAGGACTGGTGGGGCAAAGACCTGCCGGTCAACCGGGGCAAGTACAATTTCAACCGGGTCGAGGTCGAGTTTTACCGGGACAGCGACGTGGCGTTCGAAGCGTTCAAGGCCAACGAGTTTGATATCTATATCGAGCACCAGGCCAAGAATTGGTCAACCGGCTACACCTTTCCGGCGGTGGCCCATGGAGAGGTGATCAAGGCTCAAATCCAGCACAAGATCCCGACGCAAAGCCAAGGGTTTTTCATGAATACTCGGCGCAGCACCTTTGCCGACGTGAAGGTCCGCGAAGCACTCAGCTTGATGTTCAACTTCGAATGGACTAACCGCACGCTGTTCAGTAATGCCTACACGCGCTCGATGAGCTACTACCCCAACAGCGAATTCGCCGCTTCCGGCCTGCCGGCAGGGCGTGAATGGCTGATGCTGGCCCAGTGGCGCAATCAACTACCGCCAAACCTGTTTACTCAGCCATTCAGCGTATCGAAAACTGACGGTGGAGGTATTCCCCGGGAAACCTTGCGCCGAGTACTGGCACTGTTCGCCGAAGCCGGCTGGACGCTGACCGACCAACGCTTGTTGAACCGCCAAGGCCAGCCGTTGCGCTTCGAAATATTGCTGGTGAACCCGAACCTCGAGCGCATTTTGCAGCCCTACATTGAAGACTTGTCGCGGATCGGCATCGAGGCTCGCCTACGTACCGTGGATCGCGCCCAATACAAACAACGCCTGGACCAGTTCGATTTCGACATGATTTCAATGACCCTGAACCAGTCCCTGAGCCCCGGCCTTGAGCAATGGCAATACTTTCACTCCAGCCAGGCCACGGTCAAAGGCAGCAAGAACTACGCCGGCATCTCCAGCCCGGTGATCGACAGCCTGCTGGATAAATTGCTCGCAGCGAAAACCAATGACGAGCAACTCGCCGCCACCCGCGCTATGGATAGAGTGCTGTTGTGGCAGCACTACAGCATTCCCAACTGGTACCTCGACTATCATCGCCTGGCGTACCGCAACCGGTTCGTCATGGTCACCACCCCGCCCTACACCCTGGGATTGCGCGCGTGGTGGCTAAAGCCCATGGAGAAGATTCAATGACCGTTATGCGCGCCCTGCTGATGCAGGCCAGCAGCATCGTTTTAATGGGCTTGGCCTGCGCCACGCAAGCCGCCCCAGAACACGCTGTGACCCTCTATAACGAAGCGCCGAAATACCCGGCGGACTACAAGCACTTCGATTACGTCAATCCAGACGCGCCCAAAGGCGGCACCTTTCGCCAAGCCGGTTTCGGTGGTTTCGACAGCCTCAACCCCTTCATCAACAAGGGTGTGGCAGCCGACGATATCGGCATGATCTACGACACCCTCGCCCGCCAGGGACTGGATGAGCCGTTCACCGAATACGGTCTGATTGCCGGTAAAATCGAAAAGGCCCCGGACAACAGCTGGGTGCGTTTCTACCTGCGCCCGGAAGCTCACTTCCACGACGGCCATCCCATCCGCGCCGAAGACGTGGTGTTCAGTTTTCAGACCTTGATCAAAAGCGGTGCGCCGATGTTTCGGGGCTATTACGCCGATGTCGATCAAGTTATCGCCGAAGACCCACTGCGGGTGTTGTTCAAGTTCAAGCACAGCAACAACCGCGAGTTGCCATTAATCCTCGGCCAGATTCCAGTGCTGCCGAAGCATTGGTGGGAGAACCGCGATTTCAGCAAGGGCAACCTTGAGATCCCGCTGGGCAGCGGCCCGTACAAGGTCGCCGAGGTCAAGGCCGGACGCTCTATCCGTTACGAGCGCGTCAAGGACTACTGGGGCAAGGACCTGCCGGTGAATAAAGGTTTTTACAATTTTGACGCCATGACCTTCGACTATTACCGGGACAACACCGTCGCCCTGGAAGCCATGAAGGCTGGCCAGTTCGATTACTGGCTGGAGATCAGCGCGAAAAACTGGGCCACCGCCTACAACACCCCGGCAGTCAAGGCTGGGCGGCTGATCAAGGAAGAAATCCCCAACGGCAACCCCACCGGGATGCAAGGTTTCGTGTTTAATGTGCGCCGGCCGATATTCCAGGCCCCGAAGGTGCGTGAAGCGCTGAGCCTGCTGCTGGACTTCGAATGGACCAACAAACAGTTGTTCAACGGTGCCTACACGCGGACCAACAGCTATTTCGACAATTCCGAGATGGCATCTCGCGGGTTGCCGTCAAAGGACGAACTGGCCATTCTCGAACCGTTGCGCGGTAAGGTCCCGGATAAAGTTTTTACTGATGAATTCAAGCTACCGGTAACCGACGGCAGCGGGATGATTCGCCCACAACAGCGAAAAGCATTCGAGCTATTGCAGGAAGCGGGATGGCGCATCGTCGGCGACAAGATGGTCGACGCCCAGGGCAAGCCGGTGCACATCGAATTCCTGCTGGCGCAAACCGAGTTCGAACGAATCTTGCTGCCGTTCAAGCGCAACCTCAGTGACCTCGGTATCGATTTCGTGTTGCGCCGGGTCGATGTGTCGCAGTACGTCAATCGCCTGCGTTCCCGTGATTTCGACATGATCGTCAGCGGTTTCCCACAATCCAGCTCGCCGGGTAACGAGCAACGGGAATACTGGGATTCATCCAGCGCAGACAAACCGGGTAGCCGCAATTTCATCGGTTTAAAAGACCCTGCTATAGACACCTTAGTCGAGGGTCTGATCAACGCCGACTCACGACAAAGCCTGATCACTCACGCTCGGGCACTGGACCGCGCGCTGCTTTGGGGTTATTACGTCATCCCGAACTGGCACATCAAAACTTGGCGCGTGGCGTATTGGGACCATATTGGCCACCCAAAAACCACAGCTTTGTACGATGTGGCACCTTCGACCTGGTGGGTAAAACCTGACGCCACGCCCGCTATTCCTGTGCCTATTCCCGGCCAAACCCCTGAGCAAGCCAAGCCGGCGAGCGTGGAGCAATAAATGCTGGCCTACATTTCTCGGCGCTTGCTGCTGATTATTCCCACGCTGTTCGGCATATTGCTGATCAACTTCGTGATCATCCAGGCAGCCCCTGGCGGCCCCGTAGAACAGATGATCGCCAAGATCGAAGGCTTTGACGGCGCCACCAGCCGCATTGCCGGCGGCGGCGCTGAAGTATCAGTGGCAGGCTCCAGCTACCGCGGCGCCCAAGGCCTGGACCCGGCACTGGTGAAAGAGATCGAGCACTTGTACGGTTTCGACAAGTCGGCACCCGAACGCCTGTGGATCATGATCAAAAACTACGCCACGCTGGATTTCGGCGACAGTTTTTTCCGTGATGCCAAAGTCATCGACCTGATCAAAGAGAAGATGCCAGTCTCTATCTCCCTCGGGCTGTGGAGCACGCTGATCATGTACCTGGTGTCGATTCCGCTGGGGATCGCCAAGGCCACGCGGCACGGCAGCCATTTTGACGTGTGGACCAGCACCGCGATTATCATCGGCTATGCGATTCCGGCGTTCCTGTTTGCGATCCTGTTGATTGTGGTGTTCGCCGGCGGCAGTTATTTCGACTGGTTTCCGTTACGCGGCCTGACCTCGAATAACTTCGACGAATTGAGTTGGGGCGGTAAAATTCTCGATTACTTCTGGCACCTGGCACTGCCAGTGACGGCACTGGTGATTGGCAACTTCGCGACCATGACCTTGCTGACAAAAAACAGCTTTCTCGACGAGATCGGCAAGCAATACGTGATCACTGCAAAAGCCAAAGGCTTGAGCCAGCGGGCCGTCTTGTATGGCCATGTATTCCGTAACGCCATGCTGTTGGTTATCGCCGGTTTCCCGTCTGCGTTCATTGGCATCTTCTTCACCGGCTCGTTGCTGGTGGAAGTAATTTTCTCCCTCGACGGCCTGGGCCTGATGAGTTTCGAAGCCGCCATCAACCGCGATTATCCCGTGGTGTTCGGCACGCTGTTTATCTTTACGTTGCTTGGGTTGGTGGTGAAATTGATCGGTGACATCACCTATACGCTGGTCGATCCGCGCATTGACTTCGAAAGCAGGGAGCATTGATATGACGCTCTCGCCTCTCAATCGCCGCCGCTTCGCCCGCTTCAAATCCAACAAGCGTGGTTGGTGGTCACTGTGGCTGTTCCTGGTTCTGTTCGGCTTGAGCCTGGGCGCCGAATTGATCGCCAACGACAAACCGCTGGCTGTGCGCTACGACGGCGAATGGTATTTCCCGGTGTTCAAGCGTTACCCGGAAACCACCTTCGGCGGCGAATTCCCCTTGGAAGCCAACTACAAAAGCCACTACATCAAGGAATTAATGAAGGCGAAAAATGCCTGGACCTTGTGGGCACCGATTCCGTTTAGCTACCAAAGCATCAACTATGACCTGAAGGTTCCTGCGCCTGGGCCGCCGTCGTCGGAGAACTATTTTGGCACTGACGACCAAGGCCGCGACGTACTGGCGCGGGTGATCTACGGCTTCCGCGTTTCGGTGCTGTTCGCGTTAACGCTGACGATTCTCAGCTCAATCGTCGGGGTGATTGCCGGCGCGTTGCAGGGTTTTTACGGCGGTTGGGTGGATTTGGTTGGGCAGCGTTTCCTGGAAGTCTGGTCAGGCTTGCCGGTGCTGTACCTGTTGATCATTCTAGCCAGCTTCGTTCAACCCAACTTCTGGTGGCTGCTGGGGATCATGCTGTTGTTTTCCTGGATGAGCCTGGTGGATGTGGTGCGCGCCGAGTTTCTGCGTGGACGCAACCTTGAGTACGTACGCGCCGCCCGGGCCTTGGGCATGCAAAACGTGGCGATCATGTTCCGTCATATCCTGCCCAACGCGATGGTTTCGACCATGACCTTCATGCCGTTCATCCTCACCGGGGCCATCGGCACATTGACCGCGCTGGACTTCCTCGGTTTTGGCCTGCCTGCCGGCTCCCCTTCGTTGGGAGAACTGGTGGCACAAGGTAAATCCAATTTGCAGGCGCCATGGCTGGGGATCAGCGCGTTCGCCGTGCTGGCCCTGATGCTCAGCTTGCTAGTGTTCATTGGCGAATCCGCCCGCGACGCTTTCGACCCAAGGAAATGAGATGAACAAGGACAATTTGATCGAAGTCCGCGATCTCGCCGTGGAGTTTGTCGCCGATGGACAAGTCCACCGTGTGGTCGAAGGCATCAGTTTCGATATTCGTCGCGGCGAGACCCTGGCGCTGGTCGGCGAAAGCGGCTCGGGCAAGTCAGTCATCGCGCACTCGATTCTGCGCCTGCTGCCCTACCCACTGGCGCGCCATCCCAGCGGCACGATTGAATACGCCGGGCATGACTTACTGACACTTAGCGAGAAACGCTTGCGCGGCATCCGTGGCAATCGGATTGCGATGATCTTTCAAGAGCCCATGACCTCGCTGAACCCGCTGCAATCCATCGAGAAGCAGGTCAACGAAGTGCTTGGCCTGCATAAGGGGCTGCAGGGCAAAGCAGCCACTCTGCGCACGCTGGAGCTGCTTGAGCTGGTTGGCATCAATGATCCACACAAAAGACTCAAAGCACTGCCACACGAGCTTTCAGGCGGTCAGCGCCAGCGTGTAATGATTGCCATGGCCCTGGCCAACGAACCTGAGCTGTTGATCGCCGACGAACCGACCACGGCCCTCGACGTGACAGTGCAGCTGAAAATCCTCGAACTGCTCAAAGAACTGCAGGCCCGATTGGGCATGGCATTGCTGCTGATCAGTCATGATTTGAACCTGGTTCGGCAAATTGCCCACCGGGTATGTGTCATGCAGCGCGGTTGCATCGTCGAACAAGCGTCCTGTGAACAACTGTTCGATTCACCGCAGCATCCGTATACCCAAGAACTGCTGGGCGCCGAGCCTAGCGGTGGTCCGGCGAACACGGTTGCAGGCGCCCCGCTGCTCGAAGTCGAAGACCTGCGTGTCTGGTTTCCGATCAAGAAAGGCCTGTTCAAGCACACCGTCGATCACGTTAAAGCGGTGGACGGGGTCAATTTCAGTTTGCTCCAGGGGCAAACACTGGGAATTGTCGGCGAAAGTGGCTCGGGCAAATCGACCATGGGTTTGGCGATTTTGCGGCTGATCGGCAGTCAGGGCACCATACGGTTTCAGGGTAAAACGCTAGACTGCCTGACGCAGCAGCAGATACGTCCGCTGCGTCGGCAAATGCAGGTGGTGTTTCAGGACCCGTTTGGCAGCCTGAGCCCGCGCATGTGTGTGAGCGAGATCGTTGGTGAAGGCCTGCGCATTCATCGCATGGGCACCCCAGCGGAGCAAGAAAGCGCGATCATTGAGGCGCTGAAGGAGGTAGGTCTGGACCCGGAAACCCGGTACCGCTACCCCCACGAATTTTCTGGTGGGCAGCGGCAGAGAATCGCCATTGCCCGTGCATTAGTGTTAAAACCGGCGCTGATTTTGCTGGACGAGCCCACTTCGGCGCTCGACCGGACCGTTCAGCGTCAAGTAGTGGAGCTACTGAGGTCACTGCAAAAAAAGTACAACCTGACCTATTTGTTTATCAGCCATGACCTGGCGGTAGTCAAAGCGTTGAGCCACCAGTTGATGGTGATCAAGCAAGGGCAAGTCGTTGAGCAAGGTGCTGCGCGAAGTATTTTTGCCGCGCCGCAACATCCCTATACACAGCAGCTGCTGGAGGCCGCCTTTTTGGCGCCGGTAGCTGTCGATTAACCTGAAGAGGAACAACACATGGGTTTTCTCGCTGGTAAGCGCGTCCTGATCGTCGGTGTCGCTAGCAAACTGTCCATCGCATCCGGCATCGCTGCCGCCATGCACCGCGAGGGCGCAGAGCTGGCCTTCACGTATCAGAACGAAAAACTGAAAGGTCGTGTCGAAGAGTTCGCCGCAGGCTGGGGTTCAAACCCTGAGCTGTGCTTCCCTTGCGACGTGGCCAGCGACGAAGAGATCGCCAAGGTCTTTGAAGAACTGGGCAAAAAGTGGGACGGCCTGGACGTGATCGTTCACTCCGTAGGCTTCGCACCGGGTGACCAGCTTGACGGTGACTTCACTCAAGCGACCACCCGCGAAGGCTTCCGCATCGCTCACGACATCAGCGCCTACAGCTTCGTGGCCTTGGCTAAAGCCGGTCGCGAAATGATGAAAGGCCGCAATGGCAGCCTGTTGACCCTGTCGTACCTGGGCGCAGAGCGCACCATGCCTAACTACAACGTGATGGGCATGGCTAAAGCCAGCCTGGAAGCGGGTGTACGTTACCTGGCTGGTAGCCTTGGCCCGGAAGGCACACGCGTCAACGCGGTATCGGCTGGCCCGATCCGTACCTTGGCGGCTTCTGGTATCAAGAACTTCCGCAAAATGCTCGCTGCCAACGAAGCGCAAACTCCGCTGCGTCGCAACGTGACCATCGATGAAGTCGGCAACGCCGGCGCCTTCTTGTGCTCGGACCTGGCGTCCGGCATCAGCGGTGAGATCATGTACGTCGACGGCGGTTTCAACACCACCGCGATGGGCAACCTCGAAGAGTAGTCTTCCAGGTGTGTCGTTTCTCCTGAACGACGCATGGGTCAGCAGCAAAAAAGCCCGCGACTCATCACACTGAGTCGCGGGCTTTTTGTTGGCAATCAATATCCGAAAAGAAATTGAAGATTTGCGCACAACCCGCCAGCACAACACCGGTCCGCAGCCGAGGCGAGAGTAGGTTAAGATGCCTGCATATCCGGCTCGAAGTGAGAAGCCCCCCATGACAGATAACAGTCGGAACAATACCCGCCTGATCAAGAAATATCCGAATCGCCGCCTGTATGACACGCACACCAGCAGTCATCTGACCCTTGCGGATATACGTCAGTTGGTCGTCGATAAAGTTCCGTTCCAAGTGATCGACGCCAAGAGCGGCGAGGACCTGACTCGAAGCATCTTGCTGCAGGTAATTCTAGACGCCGAAAGTGGCGGTGAACCCATCTTCTCCAGCGAGATGCTCTTGGGGATTATTCAATTCTACGGTCCCTACCAAGGCGTCCTCGGCAGTTACCTGGATAAAAGCATCCAGGCGGTCATCGACATTCAGTCTCAAACCGGCGCGCAGTCGTCTGAAGCCTGGACCGAGTTCATGCATCAGCAGGCCCCGGTAATGCAAGACTTGATGCGCCAATACGTCGACCAGTCAAAGGCCCTCTATCTGAACACGCAGAACCTGTTCGGCTTGTTCGGTGGCACCCCGCCAGGAGCCGGCGGCGGACGTAAAAAAAATGGCGATGGGGAGTAACCCCATCGCCATCGGTACAGCCCCGCTCTTACGTTGACTTGACTTTACTTGTTGCCAGCAGCCTTGCCCGACGTGGCTTTGCCAGTGGCGGAGGTCGCTGCGTCGAAACCGCTCTGGGCAATGTCAGCAGCCTGTTTGACGGTCTTCTGCACGTTTTCGTAAACGCTACCCGCATTCGCCAGCGTCGACTTGAACGCGGCTACAACAGGCTCGGCGCCAGCCGGTGCGTTCTTGCTGATGACCTCAACGAACTCTTGCGCTTGCTGGGTGCCTGTCTCGACCTGACGCGTGGTCAATTTTGCGATTTCTGACTGGGTACCCGTGACCAGCGCTTGCACTTGGCGATTGAACTCAGCCAGTCGCTCGGCGTACACATTCGGCTGGGTAAAAGAAGCCTGCAGCGCCGCGAACCCTTGAGGATCGCGTACTGCCAACAGCTTGCGAAACCCGTCAAAGTGTTCTTCGCTTGAGGCCCGCAACGCCTTGAACTGCAACTGACTGAACTGTTCAACGCTCTCGAAAATCTTTCCGCTGATTTGCTGCAGAAGATCGAGGTTGGCTTTTTGGCTGCTCTGCAACTTTTCCGAATCAAAAAAAGACATGCGTGAATCTCCTGGCAATAGAAGGCCGACTTGGGCCTGAGACGCGATAGTCGGACCTGCTGAGTCATCGCGTTGACCCTATGTTGCGGCGCACAAATTTATTTGGCAATCTTTTTTTGTGCGCCGCACAAAAACCTTTACTAACGCCGCCACTCTTCGCTATAAAAGCTCATCGCAATTTAAATAAATCCACCAGACAGAGCCAGAAATGGGTGCATAGGTATGACAAACCGCTGCCCCTCGCGCGCGCGCCAAGGGAAAATAATGGACCAGAAATATTTTTTTGCAGAGCAAGAACCCCACCCTTCGTCACAGCAGCATGTGTTCGAACACCTGAGCCATCTGCAACACCTGAATACCCAGAACATCCTCAACGCTTTTCGCCAGCGCCAGGAAACCAGCTTTACCCCTCTGCACCAGGGTCAACTCACGTCCGCCACCGCAGATGACTGGGTGGAATACGTCACCGACCTCGGCCAACGCACCCTGTTGTTCTGGGACACACTACGCCAGCGTGGCGACAACACCCTGGCCCATGAGCGCGCTGGATATCCGCTACTGCTCAAATTCGAGCACAAAACGTTGATGGCCGGCACCGACCTGCCCCGTCCGGTCAACTATTCGCTATTGCGCATTCTCCCCGGGCCCGAGCAAACGATCGACAACAACCGTCGGCCCGTCATCATCATTGATCCGCGTGGTGGCCACGGCTCAGGCATCGGCGGCTTCAAGCAAGACTCGGAGATTGGCGAAAGTCTCAGGGCCGGGCACCCCACCTACTTCATCGCGTTCAGTCACGCGCCTCAACCCGGGCAAACGCTTGCCGACATTGCCAAAGCCCAAGCCCACTTCATCGAAATAGTCAGCGCCCTCCATCCCGCCAGCGCCAAACCCATCCTTATCGGCAACTGCCAGGCCGGCTGGGCCTTAATGGGAATCGCTGCGGCGCGCCCGGAGCTGCCGGGGTTGGTCATCATCAATGGCGCACCGTTGTCGTACTGGGCCGGGGTCAATGGACGCAACCCAATGCGCTATGCCGGAGGCCTGTTGGGCGGAGCCTGGATGACGCGCTTGGGCAGCGATCTGGGCAATGGCCGCTTCGACGGTACCTGGCTGGTCAGCAATTTCGAAAATCTGGACCCGGCCAATACCTATTGGGGCAAGTACTACCATCTGTTTCGCGAAATCGATAGCGAGGCGCTGCGCTTTCTCGATTTTGAGCGTTGGTGGGGTAGCCCGACACTGCTCAATGGTGAAGAAATCGAGATGATTGTCGACGACCTTTTTATCGGCAACCATCTGTCCGGCGGCCCCGGAAGCAAAAGCATCGGGTTTGACCTGAAGCAGATAGAAGTACCGGTGGTGGTGTTCTGTTCTTATGGCGACAACATTACCTCCCCACAACAAGCACTGGACTGGATCTCTGATGTCTATCCCACCGATCTTGCTTTGCGGAGCGCTGGACGCACCATTGTCTACCTGCAACATGCCAGCATCGGCCACTTGGGCATCTTTGTTTCCGGCAAGGTGGCCCGACGTGAACACCGTGAATTACTGGGGGCCGTCGAGGCCATAAATACGCTTGCGGCGGGACTGTATGAACTGCTGATCGATGACCTCCCTGACTCATCAGGCAGCGACAGTGCGCAATACTCAGTGCGATTCGAGCCCAGACGAATCGCCGATATCCACGGCGATAAAGGGTCGACGCGTGATGACGATCGCGAGTTCGCGCTGGTAGATCGCGCCTCTGAAATCAACAGCACGCTTTATGAATGGTTCGTACGTCCCTGGATGCGTCAGGCGATCAATGAGCCCACCGCCGAACTGATGCGCAAGGCGCAACCTTTTCATCAGCAACAAGTGGTATGGAGCAGTCTGAATCCGGCACTCTGGTGGCTTGTTGGTACCGCCGATCAGGTACGCAGCGATCGTCGTCCCGCACACAAGGACAACCCACTGCTGGCCTGGCAGGAGCTGTTTTCCAACCAGACGCAAGACGCCCTGAACGCTTACCGTGATCTCCGGGACGCCGCTCAGGAACTGTGCTTCTACAGCGTGTATGGCGGGCTGAGTGCCCTAACCGGCGCCCATCCCCCCGCGTAAATGCCTTGCAACCAAAAGGAGCCCGCCGAAACACGCAGGACTGTGGCCAGGGACTACCCTGCCAGACGAGGTTTGACTTGCTCAATCCTGAGCACGAAATCATCGACACGGTATTGACCGGGGGGCATGCCGAACCAACGGCTGCAGGCTTTATGAAAACTACTGTGGTCGTGAAATCCGAGAAGATAGGCGACGTGTTTCATATTGTAATGAGAGTGGCACAAATAGAATTCAGCCATTTGCCGGCGCAGATCGCTCAAGACATCTTTGTATTGCGTGCCATTCCTCTCCAGCGCCCGCTGAAGGGTTCTCTTGCTGACATTGAGCGCGGCCGCTATCGACTCCATATCGTAGGGCCCCTGCCCGAGACTTAAGCGCTGAGTGATCAGAGAACGAATTCGGCCAAGAACAGAGCAGCCGACCAACAGCTCCAACTGAGCTTCGGCAATACTGTCATGGAGTATGGCCAACGCCTCATTCGCCATACTCAAAGGATGCAGTAACTCACCCCCATCGAACACAATGCTGTCGTAGGCAGCCCCAAAAACCAACGGACAACCAAAAAGGCGCTGATGCTCCGACGTATCCTCCGGCTCCAGATAGGTGAACCCCACACTCAGCGGTTGCGGTAGATTTCCACCCGTAAGCCAGCGGCAGAAACCCAGCAGCGAAGCCAGACCCGCATCGGTGTACTGCCGGGGTTTAACCGAATCGTATTGCTGGAGATCAAGTCCGGACAGGCGATAGTTTTGCTGCTCCTCAACAAAGAACAGGCTGAATCCAGTACCGATCAATGGGCTGAAACGAACCAGACGCTCAAGGGCGCGTTTCAGATTCAAGCTGGACATCATCGTATATCCCACGATCTGGAAACTGCCGGGGTGGACATGGTCGTAGGCTTTCAAGCCGATATCCAGATCACCAGACGCGTGAGCCGCCAAATCCCACAGCCGATAAATAGTACTTCTCCGACAAAAAGCTGCCGGCAAACTCAGGGTTCTCATATCGAGCCCTGCCTCCTGACACAAAGCAGTCGCGTCCAAGCCTTCAGCCGAGAGCGTGTTCACTAGCACATTGGCATAGCCCGTACTCACTCTATACATGGCACCCTCACCGGCCATTGGCCAAGTCCTTATTGTGGAGCCATTACGAGCCAGCTCTGGAACTCATGCTAGTGGACTTTCGGATACCGGTCATTGGCACCCACGCCTCAATCAATGCGCCAAACGCATATGGCGCCAATGGACACCAAGCAGTCACCTCCAAACACTTCCACCGCACCTGTTGATGCTGAACAATGATTTATCTTGCAGCGCACAAAAAAACAGGGAACAGCATGAACTCTCACAATCGTATAGCTGTGGTAACCGGTGGAATGGGTGGCATTGGCACAGCAATCAGCCAACGCCTATACAAGGATGGATTCAGGGTCGTTGTTGGCTGCAGTCCCAATTCCAGCCGCAAGAATGACTGGATGGCAAGCCAACTGGAGGCCGGGTATCACTTCGAGTGTGTCGATACCGACATCACCGATTGGGAATCAACCCGCAACACCTTTGAAATGGTGCGTGAAAACATCGGCCCGGTCGCCGTGCTGGTCAACAATGCCGGGATCACCCGCGACGCCTCGTTTCGCAAGATCACCCCGCAAGACTGGAACACCGTGATAGGGACCAACCTGACCGGCTTGTTCAACACCACCAAGCAAGTCATTGAAGGCATGTTGGCCCAAGGGTGGGGGCGGATCATCAATATCTCCTCGATCAACGGCCAGCGCGGCCAGTTCGGCCAGACCAACTACTCCGCTGCCAAGGCTGGCATCCATGGCTTCACCATGGCCTTGGCCCGCGAAGTCTCCGGCAAGGGTGTGACCGTCAATACGGTCTCTCCCGGCTACATCCAGACCACGATGACCGCGGCGATACGCCAGGACATTCTCGACACCATGATCGCGGGAACCCCGGTCGGCCGTCTTGGCAGGCCCGAAGAAATCGCATCGATGGTGGCGTGGCTGGCCTCTGAAGAATCCGCCTACAGCACCGGTGCCGACTTCTCGGTAAACGGCGGCATGAACATGCAGTAGCACTCCCCGGGGCATGGATGCCCCGTTCCTGTTCGACAATTTCTGTCTTTCCAATGAGGCTATGCATGAACGAAGTCGTAATCCTTGCCGCTACGCGTACCGCCATCGGCAGCTTCCAGGGTGCTCTTTGCGCAATCCCCGCCACTGAACTGGGCGCCGCCGTGATTCGCCGTCTGCTGCAACAGACGGGTATCGATGCCGCTCAGATAGATGAGGTGATCCTCGGCCAAGTACTCAGTGCCGGTGCAGGACAAAACCCCGCCCGCCAAACCGCGATCAAAGCTGGCTTACCGCACACTACCCCCGCCCTGACCTTGAACAAGGTCTGCGGCTCCGGCCTAAAGGCCGTCCAGCTCGCCGTTCAGGCGATCCGTTGCGGTGACGCAGAGTTAGTGATCGCAGGCGGCCAGGAAAACATGAGTCTGGCCCCTTATGTGCTGCCCAAAGCACGCACAGGTCTGCGCATGGGCCATGCACAACTGCTCGACAGCATGATTCAAGATGGCCTGTGGGACGCCTTCAACGATTACCACATGGGCATCACCGCCGAGAACCTGGCGCAAAAGTACAGCATTAGTCGCGAGGAGCAAGACGCCTTCGCCGCGGCCTCGCAACAGAAGACCGTGGCTGCCATAGAGGCTGGGCGATTCAAGAGCGAGATCACCCCGATCCTGATCCCCCAGCGCAAAGGCGATCCGCTGGTCTTCGATACGGATGAACAGCCGCGCGCCGACAGCACCGCACAAGCCTTGGGGAAACTCAAAGCAGCCTTCCAAAAAGACGGAAGTGTAACGGCTGGCAATTCCTCAACGCTCAATGACGGGGCAGCTGTTTTGCTACTGGCCAGCGCTGCCAAAGCACAGGCCCTGGGCTTACCGATCCTGGCACGGATCAAAGCCTATGCCAGTGCAGGCGTAGACCCGGCAATCATGGGTATCGGCCCCGTCCCGGCCACACGTCGTACCTTGGAAAAAGCAGGTTGGAGTGTGGATGACCTGGACCTGATCGAAGCCAACGAAGCCTTTGCAGCACAGTCTCTCGCCGTTGGCCAAGAGTTGGGTTGGGACACCAGCAAGGTCAACGTCAACGGTGGCGCGATCGCGTTGGGCCACCCGATCGGAGCGTCAGGGGCGCGGATATTGGTGTCGCTGCTGCACGAACTGATCCGCCGCGACGGAAAGAAAGGCCTCGCCACCTTGTGCATCGG